>PUOA01000104.1 GCA_003551925.1 Paracoccaceae bacterium | reverse complement strand
CGGCGTTGAAGGCCGAACAGACCAGCGGGTGAAGCTGGATCGCCTTGCCCTCGATCAGGATGGGCTCGAACGCCTGAATGCCCAGACGGTGCAGCGTCGGCGCGCGGTTCAGCAGAACCGGGTGCTCGCGGATGACCTCATCGAGCATATCCCAGACTTCGGGGCGCTCCTTCTCCACCAGCTTCTTGGCCTGCTTCACGGTGCTCGACAGGCCCTTTGCTTCCAGCCGCGAATAGATGAACGGCTTGAACAGCTCGAGCGCCATCTTCTTGGGCAACCCGCACTGGTGCAGCTTCAGCTCCGGCCCCGTCACGATCACCGACCGCCCCGAGAAGTCCACCCGCTTGCCCAGCAGGTTCTGGCGGAACCGGCCCTGCTTGCCCTTGAGCATGTCCGACAGCGACTTGAGCGGGCGCTTGTTGTTGCCCGTGATCACCCGGCCGCGGCGGCCGTTGTAGAACAGCGCGTCGACCGATTCCTGCAGCATCCGCTTCTCGTTGCGCACGATGATGTCGGGCGCGCGCAGCTCGATCAGCCGCTTGAGGCGGTTGTTGCGGTTGATCACCCGGCGGTAGAGGTCGTTGAGGTCCGACGTGGCAAACCGGCCCCCGTCGAGCGGCACCAGCGGGCGCAGCTCGGGCGGGATCACGGGCAGCACGGTCAGGATCATCCATTCGGGGCGGTTGCCCGATTCCAGGAAATTCTCGACCACCTTCAGCCGCTTGATGATCTTCTTGGGCTTCAGCTCGCCGGTGGCTTCCTTCAGCTCCTCGCGCAGCTGGTCGGCGGTGGCCTGCAGGTCGATCGCGGCCAGCATCTCGCGGATCGCCTCGGCGCCGATGCTGGCCGTGAAGGCGTCGGCGCCGTACTGGTCCTGCGCGTCGAGGAATTCTTCCTCGGTCAGCATCTGCCCGGCGGTCAGGTCGGTCAGGCCGGGCTCGACCACCACATAGTTTTCAAAATAGAGCACGCGCTCGAGATCGCGCAGCGTCATGTCCAGCATCAGCCCGATGCGGCTGGGAAGCGACTTCAGAAACCAGATATGCGCGACCGGCGCGGCAAGCTCGATATGGCCCATGCGCTCGCGCCGGACCTTCTGCAGCGTGACCTCGACGCCGCATTTCTCGCACACGACGCCGCGATACTTCATGCGCTTGTACTTGCCGCACAGGCATTCGTAGTCCTTGATCGGCCCGAAGATGCGCGCGCAGAACAGCCCGTCGCGCTCGGGCTTGAAGGTGCGGTAGTTGATGGTCTCGGGCTTCTTGATCTCGCCGTAGGACCAGCTGAGAATCCGCTCGGGGCTCGCCAGCGAAACCTTGATCTCGTCGAAGGTCTTGGGCGCGGCCAGCGGGTTGAACGGGTTGGTGGTGAGTTCCTGGTTCATGATCTCATCCTTGATCGGATCGGAGCGGAGGCGCGGGCGGGGTGCATGTCGGAGCGCACCCCGCCAATTCGGGGGTCAGGTGCGGTGCGGCACCGTCAGGCGTCTTCCTCCTCGGAATCGCGCAGCTCCATGTTCAGGCCAAGCCCGCGGACTTCCTTCACCAGCACGTTGAAGGATTCGGGCACGCCGGCCTCGAAATTGTCCTCGCCCTTGACGATGCTTTCATAGACCTTGGTGCGGCCGGCCACGTCGTCGGATTTCACGGTCAGCATCTCCTGCAGCGTGTAGGCGGCGCCATAGGCTTCGAGCGCCCAGACCTCCATTTCGCCCAGTCGCTGGCCGCCGAACTGCGCCTTGCCGCCCAGCGGCTGCTGGGTGACCAGGCTGTAAGGCCCGGTGGAGCGCGCGTGCAGCTTGTCGTCGACCAGATGGTGCAGCTTGAGCATGTATTTCACGCCCACCGTGACCGGGCGCGCGAACGCCTCGCCCGTGCGGCCGTCATAGACCACCGACTGCCCCGAACGGTCGAAGCCCGCGCGGACCAGAGCGTCGTCGACATCGGCCTCCTTGGCGCCGTCGAAGACCGGGGTGCCGATGGGCACGCCCTTGGTCACCGTGGCGGCGGATTCGGCCAGCGCGTCGTCGTCCATGCCGTCGAAAACCTCGGTGTAGAGGTCATCGCCATAGGCCAGCTTCATCGCGTCGCGCACAGGCGTCATCTCGCCCGAGCGGCGATACTCCTGCAGCGCCTCGTCGATCTGCAGGCCCATGCCGCGCAGCGCCCAGCCCATATGGGTCTCCAGGATCTGCCCGACATTCATCCGCGACGGCACGCCCAGCGGGTTGAGCACCATGTCGACGGTGGTGCCGTCGGCCAGGAACGGCATGTCCTCCTGCGGGACCACCTTCGAGATCACGCCCTTGTTGCCGTGCCGGCCGGCCATCTTGTCGCCCGCCTGCAGCTTGCGCTTCACGGCGACGAAGACCTTGACCATCTTCATCACGCCCGGGGGCAGGTCGTCGCCGCGGCGGACCTTTTCGACCTTGTCCTCGAACCGGGCGCGCAGGGCGCGTTTCTGCTGGTCGTAAAGCGCGTTGAGCGCCTCGACCTCCTGCGCGTCGGCCTCCTCGGCCAGCGCCAGCTGCCACCACTGCCCGCGGCTGAGGCTTTCGAGCAGCTCATCGGTGATCGGCGCGTTCGCCCTGACGCCCTTTGGCCCCTTCACCGCCGTCTTGCCGATCAGGATCTCGCGCAGGCGCGCATAGATGTTGCGCTCGAGGATCTCGAGCTCGTCGTCGCGGTCGCGGCTGAGGCTCTCGACCTCCTCGCGCTCGATCTGCAGCGCGCGCTCGTCCTTCTCCACGCCGTGGCGGTTGAACACTCGCACCTCGACGATGGTGCCATAGGCGCCGGGCGGCAGCCGCATTGAGGTGTCGCGCACATCCGACGCCTTCTCGCCGAAGATGGCGCGGAGCAGTTTCTCCTCGGGCGTCATCGGGCTTTCGCCCTTGGGGGTGATCTTGCCCACCAGGATGTCGCCTGCCTGCACCTCGGCGCCGATATAGACGATCCCCGCCTCGTCGAGGTTGCGCAGCGCCTCCTCGCCGACATTGGGGATGTCGCGGGTGATCTCCTCGGGGCCGAGTTTGGTGTCGCGGGCGGCGACCTCATACTCGTCGATGTGGATCGAGGTGAACACGTCATCGCGGAGGATGCGTTCCGAGATCAGGATCGAGTCCTCGTAGTTGTAGCCGTTCCACGGCATGAAGGCGACGACCACGTTGCGCCCGACGGCAAGCTCGCCCATGTCGGTGCTGGGACCGTCGGCGATCACCGCGCCGCGGGTCACCTTGTCGCCCACCTTGACCAGCGGGCGCTGGTTGATGCAGCTCGACTGGTTCGACCGCTTGGACTTGCGCAGCCGGTAGATGTCGACCCCCGGCTCGCCGGGTTCCAGCATCTCGGTGGCGCGCACAACGATCCGCTCGGCATCGACCTGGTCGATCACGCCGGCGCGGCGCGCCATGATCGCCGCACCCGAATCGCGCGCCACGGTGCCTTCGATCCCGGTGCCCACCAGCGGCGCATCGGACTGCAACAGCGGCACCGCCTGCCGCATCATGTTCGAGCCCATCAGCGCGCGGTTGGCGTCGTCGTTCTCCAGGAACGGGATCAGCGCCGCGGCCACCGACACCAGCTGCTTGGGGCTGACGTCGATCAGGTCCACCGCCTCGCGCGGGTTGAGCATGAAGTCACCCGCCTTGCGCGTGCTCACCAGTTCGTTCACGAAGCGCCCGTTTTCATCAAGCTGCGCGTTGGCCTGCGCGACGGTGTGGCGCTGCTCCTCGGTCGCGGACAGATACACGACCTCATCCGTCACCTGCCCGTCGACCACGCGGCGATAGGGGGTTTCGATGAAGCCATACTTGTTCACCCGCGCAAAGGTCGCCAGCGAGTTGATCAGGCCGATGTTCTGGCCTTCGGGCGTCTCGATCGGGCACATCCGGCCGTAATGGGTGGGGTGCACGTCGCGGACCTCGAAGCCCGCGCGCTCACGCGTCAGCCCGCCCGGCCCCAGCGCCGAGAGGCGGCGCTTGTGCGTGACCTCGGACAGCGGGTTGGTCTGGTCCATGAACTGCGACAGCTGCGACGAGCCGAAGAATTCGCGCACCGCCGCCGCCGCGGGCTTGGCGTTGATCAGATCCTGCGGCATCACCGTGTCGATCTCGACCGAGGACATGCGCTCGCGGATCGCGCGCTCCATGCGCAGCAGACCGACGCGATACTGGTTCTCCATCAGCTCGCCCACCGAGCGGACGCGGCGGTTGCCCAGATGGTCGATGTCGTCGGTCTCGCCCTTGCCGTCGCGCAGCTCCACCAGCCCGCGGATGCAGGCGACGATATCCTCATGACGCAGCGTGCGCAGCGTGTCGGGGGCGTCAAGCTGCAGGCGCATGTTCATCTTCACCCGGCCCACGGCCGACAGGTCGTAGCGCTCGGGGTCGAAGAACAGCGTGTCGAACAGCGCCGACGAGGTATCGAGCGTCGGCGGCTCGCCGGGACGCATCACGCGGTAGATGTCCATCAGCGCGGTTTCGCGGTTCCAGTTCTTGTCCGCGGCCATGGTGTTGCGGATGTAGGGACCCACGTTCACACCATCGATGTCCAGCACCGGAATGTCGGTGATGCCCGCATCCAGCAGCGTCTTGAGCGTGCCGCCCTTGACCTCGCCGTCCTTGTCGAGCTCCCATGTCAGCTCGTCCCCGGCCTCGACAAAGATCGCGCCGGTTTCCTCGTCGATGATGTCGCGCGCCACGAAGCGGCCGACAATGTGATCGAAGGGCACAAGAAGCGCGCTCACCGCCTCGCTCTCGAGCCACTTCTTGACCATGCGCGGGGTGACCTTGTCGCCGGCCTTGACGATCACCTCGCCGGTGGCGGCATCGACCAGGTCCATCGACGGACGGGTGCCGCGCACGCGCTCGGGGAAGAAGCGGGTCACCCAGCCGCGGTTCTTTTCCAGCTTGAAGTCGACGGTGTCGTAATACGCCGCCATGATCGCGTTCTGGTCCATCCCCAGCGCATAGAGCAGCGTCGTCACCGGCAGCTTGCGGCGCCGGTCGATGCGCGCATGCACAAGGTCCTTGGCGTCGAATTCGAAGTCCAGCCACGAGCCGCGATAGGGAATGATCCGGCAGGTGAACAGCAGCTTGCCCGAGCTGTGCGTCTTGCCGTTGTCATGGTCGTAGAACACGCCCGGGCTGCGGTGCATCTGGCTGACCACCACGCGCTCGGTGCCGTTGACGATGAAGGTGCCGTTGGGCGACATCAGCGGCATGTCGCCCATGTAGACATCCTGCTCCTTGATGTCCTTGACCGATTTCGCGCCGGTGTCGTCATCCACATCGAACACGATCAGCCGCAGCGTGACCTTCAGCGGCGCGGCAAAGGTCATGTCGCGCTGCTGGCATTCGTCGATGTCGTATTTCGGCTTTTCCAGATCGTATTTCACGAATTCCAGCGTCGCGGTCTCGTTGAAGTCCTTGATCGGAAACACCGACTGGAACACGCCCATCAGCCCCTCGCCGTCGAGCGGCACCTCGCCGTCGCCCGAGCGCAGGAACAGGTCGTACGAGGATTTCTGCACCTCGATCAGGTTCGGCATCTGCTGCACTTCGCGGATCTTGCCGAACATCTTGCGGATACGTTTCTGGCCAACGTAGGTCTG
>PUOA01000040.1 GCA_003551925.1 Paracoccaceae bacterium | reverse complement strand
GCGATGGCCCGCCGCATCCGGCGCATCCTTGGGCTGGCCGGGCACCCGGTCCGGCCGGGCTGGCCGGGCGCATGCGGGGCGGTCGCGGTCTGGGGGCACGGGCCACGCGCCTGGCGTGGCGAATGGCTGGCGCAGCGCAGCGGCGCGCGGATCGTGCGGATCGAAGATGCGTTCCTGCGGTCGGTCCTGCCGGGACGGGTGGGCCGTGAACCGCCTCTGGGGCTGCTGATCGACCGCGCGGGCGGCGCGCATTACGCCCCCGGCGCGCCGTCTTCGCTGGAGCGGCTTCTGGCCACCCACGCGCTGGATGATCACGCGTTGATCGAGCGCGCGCGGCTGGGCGCGCTGCGCCTCAAGGCCCGCGATCTGTCGAAATACAACGCCCATGACCGGGCGATCGCCCTGCCCGAACCCGGTTACGTGCTGGTGATCGATCAGGTGCGCGGCGACGCCTCGCTGCGGCATGGCGGGCTTGATGGCCCGTTGCCGCCGCGGCTCTTCGCCGAGATGCTGGTCGCCGCGCAGGCCGAAAACCCCGGCGCGCGCGTGGTGATCAAGACCCACCCCGAAACCGCCACGCAGGCGCGCGCGGGGCATTACGGCCCTGCCGACGCGGGCGCGCGCGTGACGCTGTGCACCGAGCCGGTGTCGCCCTGGGCGCTGCTGGACGGCGCGGTGGCGGTCTATACCGTCTCCTCGCAGCTGGGGTTCGAGGCGATCTTCGCCGGTCACAAGCCGCGCGTCTTCGGGCTGCCCTTCTACGCCGGCTGGGGGCTGACGCAGGACGAGGCCCCGCACCCGCGCCGCACCCGCCGGCTGAGCCGCGCGCAGCTTTTTGCCGGGGCGATGCTGCTTGCGCCCACCTGGTACGACCCCGCGCGCGACCGGCTCTGCGCGTTCGAGGAGGCGCTCGATGCCCTTGACGCCCGCGCGCGCGCCTGGCGCGAGGATCGGTCGGGCCATGTCGCGCTGGGGATGCGGATGTGGAAGCGCGGCGCGCTCGCGCGGTTCTATGGCGGCTGGCGGCCGCTGCGTTTCGCCGCCGATGCGGGCGCCGCGGTGGCGCTGGCGCGCCGCGAGGGGCGCGCGGTGATGGTCTGGGCCGGCAAGGAACCCGCGGGGCTGGCGCAGGCCGCCGCGCCCGCGGTGGTCCGGCGGGTGGAGGACGGCTTCCTGCGCTCGCGCGGCCTCGGCGCGGCGCTGGTGCCGCCGCTGTCGCTGGTGGCCGACGATCTGGGCATCTACTACGACCCGACGCGCGAAAGCCGGCTGGAGCGGCTGATCGCCCGGCCGCTGCCCCCCGGCGGGGCCGAGCGCGCGGCGCGGCTGATCGCGCGGCTGCGCGCGGGGGGGCTGTCGAAATACAACCTCGGCGCGCCGCCGCCCGGGGACCTGCCGCCGGGGCGGCGCGTGCTGGTGCCGGGGCAGGTGGAGGATGACGCCTCGATCCGGCTGGGCGCGACGGGGCCGGTGCAGCGCAACCTGGATCTGCTGCGCGCCGCGCGCGAGGCCCGCCCCGACGCGGTGATCCTCTACAAGCCGCACCCGGATGTCGAGGCAGGGCTGCGCTCGGGCGCGCTGACGCCTGCCGAAACCGCGGAGCTTGCTGACCGGGTGCTGCACCGCACCGACCCCGCCGCGCTGATCGATGCGGTGGACGAGGTCTGGACGATCACCTCGCTCACCGGGTTCGAGGCGCTGCTGCGTGGCAAGCGCGTGGTCGCGCTGGGCGCGCCCTTCTACGCCGGCTGGGGCCTGACCGAGGACCGCGCCCCCACCCCGCCACGCCGCACCGCGCGCCCCGATCTGGCGACGCTGGTGCACGCCACGCTGATCGACTACCCGCGGTATCATGACCCCGTGAGCCGAGCCCCCTGCCCCGTCGAGGTCGCGCTCGAGCGCCTGAGCGACCCGCGCCTGAACGCGGCCGGACCGGGGCTGCGGGTGCTGTCGAAGCTCCAGGGTCTGCTGGCGAGCCACGCGCACTGGTGGCGCTGACAGGCACCCCGACGCGCGGCGCACGCCGACCGGGCCGCGCCCACCCACCCACCCGTCGCGCGCCCCGGACGGCGCGCGCCGCGCGTTCATGCCGCGTCCTAGTTGAGGTCCTTCAACAGCCGCCCGTGGCGGCGGACCTCGCGCAGCACGTCGCCGAAGGTCTCGAACCCGCGCGCCTGCAGCATCGGCACCAGCTTCAGGAACGCGTCGGCCGTGGCGACGGTGTCGCCGATGGCGGTGTGGCGGGCCTCTTCGGGGATGGTGATCCCCAGCCGCGCGGTCAGCGCATCGAGCGAATGCTGCTCGGTCTGGCCGAACACCACCGCCGACAGCAGCACCGTGTCGAGCACCGGGTTGTCGAAGGACGCACCGATCGCGCGCTCGTGGCGGCGCAGGAACTCCATGTCGAACGGCGCATTGTGCGCCACCAGCACCGCGCCGCGCGCGAAGCCGTGGAAGCGCGCGCCGGCCTCGGCGATGCCCGGAGCGCCCTTGACCATGTCTTCGGTAATGCCGTGCACCGCGGTCGAGCTTGCCGGGATCGCGCGGCCCGGATCGACGAGCGTGTCGAAGACCTCGCCGCGCACGCGCCGGCCATTGACCAGCCGCACGGCGGCGATCTGCACGATCTCGTCGGTCGACGGCGCAAGCCCCGTGGTTTCGGTGTCGAACACCACATAGGTCAGGTCCGCCAGCCGCGCCTCGGCGACGGCGGCGTTGCGCGCCTTGGACAGCAGGTCGAAATCATAGACCACCTCGCGCGCCACGGGGGCGGGGCGGCGGGTGGCGCGACGGGCGTTGCGGATCGGCATGCGCACCGCCGCGCGACCCTCGGGGCGCGCTTCGGTCCAGGCTTCGGTGCCGTGGGTGTCAAGCACCGCGCGCGCCGTCAGATCCGGGGCGGCGGGGTCCACCGGCGCGGCGAGCCAGACGTCGAAATCGCCCACGCCCAGCGGCGCGCCCTGCCAGACCAGATCGAGCACCGCGCCGGGGCCGTCCTCTTCGGTCAATTCCAGCGTGAAGGCGCGCGCATGGCCTGTCTGCGCCAGCTCTCGGCCCAGCCAGCCGAAGAACGCCACCAGCTCGAACCCGTCGCATTGCAGCATGAGTTCGGGGCCCGTGCACTCGAGCGTCAGCCCGGCGGTCTCGAACCGCGCGCGCAGGCTGTCGAACAGATCGGCGCTGCGGGTCTGTGCGAGCGGGCGCCAGTCGGTGCGCCCGGCGTCGTAGCGTTCCGCAAGTTCGGTGATCGAGGCGGTCAGCGCGCCGGCCTCGTCGAGCATCGCGCGGATCATGCCGGTTTCCTGCGCCATTTCGGGGGCCTCGGCCACCACGCCGATCACGGTGTGCAGGTTGGTGGCCGGGCGGCGCATGCGGTCGAACACCTCGGACAGCAGCGCCTCGCGGCTGGCATGGGCGGCCATGTCGGCGGTCACGTCGCGCAGCGTCAGCACGTAGCCCGGCGGCCCGCCCGCTTCGGTGCGCCGCAGCACCCGCATCCGTCCCGCCAGCAGCCGCGCCGTGCCCGTGGTCGCGCACAGAAGGTCCGAAGCGGCATCCGGGTCGCCGGCCTCGAGCAGCCGGTCATAGGCGTGCTTGATCGGGCCTTCGCGCAGGTATTCCAGCAGGTTGCGGTCCAGCCCCGGCGCCGAGCCGGCGCCGAGCAGATCCACCGCCTGGCCGTTGTAGAACACCAGCTGGTGCTCGGCGGTGCACAGCAGCACCGCCACCGGCACATCGGCGAGCAGCTTTTCCAGCCGGGCCTTTTCCGCCGACAGCCGCGATGTCTCGCGCGCCACGGATTCGGCCAGCGCGTTGCGGGTCTCGGCCAGCCGGCGCGTGGCCTCGGCCGCGGCCGGGGCCAGATCGCCCAGATAGCGCGCGCGGTCGCGGTCGAGCTCGTCCTCGACGGCGGCATGGGTGCGCGCGCGGATGGCATTGGCCAGCCCCTCGATCGCGCGGGCGACATGGGTGTCGAACAGCAGCCAGATCCAGGCGATCAGCCCCAGCAGCACGAAGCCCGCCGCAACGCCCGCCATGATCAGCGCGTCCAGCGCGTTGCCTCCGGCTCCATACTGATGCAGCGCCAGCGCGGCCCCTGCCGCCAGCGCCACCGCGGAGCCGACGGCCAGCGCGGCGAAGAACAGCAGCACCCGCAGCCGCAGCCCGAGGCGCTCAAGCATCGCCGTGTCCGACCGCTTCGGGCAGATGGCGCGCGCCTTCGGGGGCGGCGAGGATACGCGCGATTTCCTCGCGCAGGGCCTTGAGGTCGAAGGGCTTGGCGATGAACCCCGTCGCCCCCATCGCCAGCCCCTTGCGCCGCTCCATTGCCGAGCCGCGCGCGGTCATCATCAGGATCGGCAGATGCGCGACCTCCGGGTCGGCGCGCACCGACTGGCAGATCTCGTAGCCCGAAACCTCGGGCAGCATCACATCCAGCAGCACCAGATCGGGGCGCAGACGGCGGATTTCGTCCACCGCACCCGCGCCGGTGGCCAGCCGGGTGCGGCCATAGCCCTCGCGGCCCAGCAGGTAGTCCAGCGCGATGGCGATGTTGTCCTCATCCTCGATCACGAGGATATGGGCCTCAGGCGTCGCGTCCTCCATTCTCTCCTCCTTCGCAGGCCTCGCGCAGCACCGGATCATCCGCTGCCACGCTGCGCCATGTGCCCCCTTCGGGGCTCCCCTCCTCGGTGAATGTCACGGCGCTGGTCACGTCCATGCGCCGCGCCTCGGCACAGTCGAAGATCACCTGGACGCCGAAATTGAGCGCCCAGCGCTCCTGCAGGATCACCCCGGTGAGCACCAGATCGGGCTGGTCGGGGTGGCGCAGCGTGACGCGGTGATCGACGGCGGTGATCCGGTTCGACAGCGGCACCACATAGGTCCAGGGCCGGAACCAGGCGGTGTGGGTGTTGGTCTGCGCGATCACCACGCCGGGGGGCAGCGCACGTTCCACGCGCTCGGCCCATGTGTATTCGAGATAGATGATCATCCCCACGATGCCGGCGGCGGCGGCAAAGGGCAGGATCCAGCTGGGCAGCCGCCCGCGCGTGAGGTGGTTGACCACCAGCGCGATGCCGGCGGCGGCGAAGGCGGCCGAGACGACGGCGATGAATTCCAGCAGCATGCCCTGCCCCCTTTTTCCTGCCTCAGCCCAGCGAGCCGGTGCGCGAGCCCAGCGACGATTGCATCGTGCGCACCACCACGAAGGCGTCGCGCAGATGGCTGCGTTCGAAATCCGACAGATCCGACGGCGCGAGGAAGTTGTCGGGCTTGCGCCCCATGCGCACCAGCGCGGCCTGGTTCTCCAGCCGCAGCCGGGCGATCAGGTCATAGGCCTCGATCAGGTCGCGCGCGCCCGAGACGCTGATGATCCCCGCGCTTTCCGCCGCGCTCAGGCGCTCGCGCGTGTTGACCGCCGTCAGCCGGCCCTTGAGCGCGTAGACCCGCGCCAGGTCGGTCACCGGCACCACGCCGCCGAGCTTCATGTCCACATGGTTCTTGTAATCGCCCGAGCGGATGGTGGCGAAGCCGCGCAACAGCCCCAGCGGCGGCGCATGCTTGAGCGAGTTCGAGATCATGTGCGCCACGAAGATCGAGTTCTTCGAGGCCGCCTCGAGCGTCTCGGCCTGAAGGTTG
>PUOA01000004.1 GCA_003551925.1 Paracoccaceae bacterium | reverse complement strand
GATGCGGCCGGTGTTCAGGCCCCGATCCACCAGCAGCGCGGCCAGCGCCTCCATCGGGTGCTTCTGCGGGTTCTGCACGTAGCTGTCGTCATAGCCGACGATGCAGTCCTCGCTGTCCATGAACACGGTGCGCAGCGCGCCGGCGGCGTCGATCCCGCGCCCCCACCAGACGGGCTCACCCTCGGTCGGCAGGATCACCGCCTGGTGGACGTAGAATGACCATCCGTCATACCCGGCGATGTAGTTCATGTTCGACGGGTCGGTGATGATCAGTAGGTCGAGCGCGCGGATCTCCATCTCGGCGCGGGTGCGCGCGATGCGGGCCTCGTATTCGGCGTCGGTGAAGTTGGGGTTGGTGGTGGTCATGGGGGCAGGTCACTCCGTCGCGCGGTTCCGGGGCCGATTTGCACAGCCTTGGCGCCGGGGTGCAAGGAAAACCCGTCTGCGGGCGGGGCGTGGGGCGCGGGGCGCGTGCGGGGGCGCCACAGCGCGCGTCAGAGGTCGAGCCAGATGGTCACCGGCCCGTCATTGGTCAACGTCACCGCCATGTCGGCGCCGAACACCCCGGTTTCGACCCGCAGCCCCGCCGCGCGCAGCGCCTCGCAGAAACGGCTGTATAGGCGCGCGCCCGCATCCGGCGGGGCGGCCTGCGAGAAGCCGGGGCGGTTGCCGCGCGACGTGTCGGCGGCCAGCGTGAACTGGCTGACCACCAGCGCCGCCCCGCCCGTATCCAGCACCGAGCGGTTCATGCGCCCGGCGTCGTCACGGAAGATGCGCAGCCGCGCGATCTTGGCGGCCAGCGCGTCGGCGCGGGCGTCGTCGTCGCCCTGCATCGCGCAGACGAGGATCAGCAGCCCCGGCCCGATCTGACCCGCCACATCGCCATCAATGACCACGCGGGCGTCGCTCACGCGCTGGATCAGGGCGCGCATGGTGGCTCAGCCGCCCATTTCGGCGATGGTTGCCGCGATCGATATGAACAAGACCGCCGCGATCACCGCGCCCGCGATCTTCCACATCGACCAGGGGCGTTCGCCCTGCACGCGCCCGGTCTGGCCGTTGACGATGAAGCGATAGCTCTTGTCGCGGTAGCGATAGGCGGCCATCCAGATCGGCAGCAGCAGGTGCTTGAACCGTTCATCCGCATAGGCGGTGTTGACGCTGCTGATGCGCTGCTCGTCGCCGCCGATGTCGCGGCGGATGTCGTCGCGGATGACCTCGTCCATGCGCTCGCGGGCGACCTCGAACCCCTCGGGCAGATCGACGCTATAGGCCTCGGCGCGGAACCCCGACAGGTATTGCGGGCTGTAGAGTTCCAGCTCGGACAGCGTCCAGGGCTCCAGCCGTCGCACCATCGGGCGCGGCAGGCTTTTCGCCGCCATCACCAGCACGTCATGAAACCGCCGCGCGACATTGCCCGACGCCGGGCGCCAGCGCGTGCGGCGCACGCGCCGGGTCTTGCCCTTGCCGGTGCGCCGGGTGACGTAATAATGCGTGCCGCGCTGGCCGGTGTAGCTGCTGCGCGTGTCGGCGTCGAAGGCCCAGTAGGGCACATAGAGCCCGTTCAGATGCCCGTCCGAGCGCGCATACTCCTTCAACCCGTTCGGCGCGAACCACAGCGACTTGAGCCACGCGCGCATCTTCTCGTGCGCCTCGGCCTCGGACAGGCCGAAGGGGATCACCGCCTGCGGCTTGATGTGACGGTTGGTGCCCGTGTCCGCCACCACGGGCGAGGCGCAGAACGGGCATTCCGACGAATGGGTGTTGGGGTCGAATTCGACCTGCGCGCCGCAGGTGTCGCAGTTCAGGACGCGCGTTTCCTCGATCTCGGTGTCGGGCAGGGCGCGGGCCACCGCCTCGTGATAGTCGAGCGTCTGCAGCGTCTTGACGCGCGCGGCGTCGTCGAGTTGCGGGATGTCCTGCGCATGGCCGCAATATTCGCAGGTCAGCGCCGCCTGGCCGGGCGCGAAGCGCAGCGAGGCGCCGCATTGTTCGCAGGGAAAGCGATATTCGGTTTCGCTGGTTGCCATGTGGTGCCCCCGTCAACTGAAACTCCCGCCCCATTGGTGGAGCGGGAGTGTCGCGGACGCAAGCAAAAGCCCGAACAGCGCCGGGTTTCGGCAGGCTTATCGGGTCACTCGGCGCTGGCTTCGGCGCTGGTTTCGGCGCGGGCGGCGGCGCGCTCCTGCGCCTTCTTGCCCGGCGTGCCCTTGTTGGGGTTGCTGCGCGCGGCCTTCGCGCGCAGGCCCGCGGCTTCGAGGAACCGTGCCACGCGGTCGGTGGGCTGCGCGCCCAGGCTCAGCCAGTGCTGCACGCGCTCCACGTTCATGCGGATGCGATCCTCGCTGTCCTTGGGCAGCAGCGGGTTGTAGGTGCCCAGCTTCTCCAGGAAGCGGCCGTCGCGCGGCATGCGGCTGTCGGCGGCGACGATGGAATAGTGCGGGCGCTTCTTGGAGCCGCCGCGGGCGAGTCGGATCTTGGTGGCCATTATGGTGTCTCCTTCTGAATGGCGTCAGGCCGCCCGGCGGGGTCGGCCCGGAGTTTGGTCATTTCTGCAAGCGCTCGTGGTGACGGATCACCTCCGAGATGATGAAGTTCAGGAATTTCTTGGCGAATTCCGGGTCGAGGTCGGCTTCCTTGGCAAGCCATTCCAGCCGCTCGATCTGCCGATCCTCGCGGGCGGGGTCCGAGGGCGGCAGCGCGTGCTCGGCCTTCAGCCGGCCCACCGCCTGCGTGTGCTTGAAGCGTTCGCCCAGCGTGTAGACCAGGATCGCGTCCAGCCGGTCGATGCTGTCGCGGTGATCGGACAGGATGGCGGCGGCGCGCGCGATGTCGTCGGTCATGGCAGGCGGGCTCCGATGCTGCGGGGACGGCTCATTTCTTGCGCCCCATCCCCGACAGGCTGCCGGGCAGCTTCATGCCCGCGCCCATCCCGCCGCCCAGCTGGCGCGCGGCGGCCTGCATCGCGGCGGCGTCCATCTGCGACGGGTCGGGCATGGTGTCCTTGCCCTTGCCGAACATGCCGCCCATCGCCTGCTTCAGCATGCCCTTCTTGCCGAGCTTCTTCATCATGTCCGACATCTGGCGGTGCTGCTTCAGAAGCTTGTTCAGCTCGGACACCTCGAGCCCCGCGCCCTTGGCGATGCGCTTCTTGCGGCTGGCCTGCAGCAGCGCGGGATTGGCGCGCTCCTTTTTGGTCATGGAATTGATCAGCGCGATCTGGCGGCGCAGCATCGAATCGTCGAAGCCCGCGGCCTCGGCCTGCCTGGACATCTTGCCCATGCCGGGCATCATGCCCATCAGCGACTGCATGCCGCCCATCTTGAGCATCTGCTCAAGCTGGGCGCGCAGGTCGTTCATGTTGAACTGGCCCTTCTGGAAACGCTTCATCATGCGCTCGGCGGCCTCGACCTCGAGCGTTTCCTGCGCCTTTTCCACCAGTGCGACGATGTCGCCCATGCCCAGGATGCGGCCGGCAACGCGCTCGGGGTCGAACACCTCCAGCGCGTCGGTCTTTTCGCCCAGTCCCACGAAGCGGATGGGCTTGCCGGTTACCGCGCGCATCGACAGCGCCGCGCCGCCGCGGCCGTCGCCGTCCATCCGCGTCAGCACCACGCCCGAGACGCCGAGCTTGCCGTCGAACTCGGCCGCCACGTTGACCGCGTCCTGCCCGGTCAGCCCGTCGACGACCAGCAGCGTCTCGCGCGGGGCGGTGGCGTCGCGGACGGCCTGCACCTCGTCCATCAGCGTATCGTCGATGTGCAGCCGCCCGGCGGTGTCCAGCAGCACGATGTCGTAGCCGCCCAGCGTGGCCTGCTGCTTGGCGCGCCTGGCGATCTGCACCGCCGACTGCCCGGCCACGATCGGCAGCGTGTCCACGCCGATCTGGGTGCCGAGAATCGCCAGCTGCTCCATCGCCGCGGGGCGGTTGGTGTCGAGGCTGGCCATCAGCACGCGCTTGCCCTCGCGCTCGGACAGGCGGCGGGCGAGCTTGGCGGTGGTGGTGGTTTTCCCCGAGCCCTGCAGCCCCACCATCAGGATCGGCGCGGGCGGGTTGTCGATCTTCAGCTTGCCGGGGTCTTCCGCGCCGCGCAGGGTGGCGATCAGCTCGTCATGGACGATCTTGACCACCTGCTGGCCCGGCGTGATCGACTTCATCACCGCCGCGCCGGTGGCCTTGGCCTGCACGCGCTTGATGAAGTCGCGCGCCACGGGCAGCGACACGTCGGCTTCCAGCAGCGCGACGCGGACCTCGCGCAGGGCGGTGCGCACGTCGTCTTCGGTCAGCGCGCCCTGCCGGGTCAGCCGGTCGAAAACGCCGGACAGGCGTTCGGACAGGTTTTCGAACATGGGCCACCCTTCGTTTTCGGCCCCGGCGGCGCAACGCATGATCGCACCCGCGGGCGAAACCTCGCTGACGGGTGGCGATCCCCGGCCATGCGGGGACCGGAAGCGCTGCACTTCCGGATATCACCGCATCCGATACGCCCATCCGCGCGCCGCGTCAAGCGCGGCATGCGCTCAGGCGACCAGCGTTTCGGCGGCGTGCAGGTCGACGCTGACCAGCTGGCTGACACCCTGTTCCACCATCGTCACCCCGAACAGCCGATCCATCCGGGCCATCGAGATCGCGTTGTGGGTGATGATCAGGAACCGCGTTTCGGTGCGCCGCGTCATCTCGTCCAGAAGGTCGCAGAACCGCGCGACATTGGCGTCGTCGAGCGGGGCGTCGACCTCATCGAGCACGCAGATCGGGGCGGGGTTGGTCAGGAACACCGCGAAGATCAGCGCCAGCGCGGTCAGTGTCTGCTCGCCCCCCGACAGCAGCGACAGCGTCGACAGCTTCTTGCCCGGCGGCTGGCACATGATCTCCAGCCCCGCCTCCAGCGGGTCGTCGGATTCGACCAGCACCAGCCGGGCCTCGCCGCCGCCGAACAGATGCGTGTAGAGCGTGCCGAAGGTGGTGTTCACCTGCTCGAACGCGGCCAGCAGGCGCTCGCGGCCTTCGCGGTTCAGCGCGCCGATGGCGCCGCGCAGCTTGGCGATGGCGGCGTCGAGGTCCGCGCGTTCGCGCAGCAGCGTGTCGTGTTCGTCCTGCACCGCGCGGGCGTCGGCCTCGGCGCGCAGGTTGACGGCGCCCAGCGCATCGCGGGCGCGGCGCAGGCGGGCGATCTCGGTCTCCAGCGTGGCGGCCGAGGGCAGGGCGTCGGGGTCGGCCTCCAACTCGGCGGGCAGCGCGGCAGGGGATGTGATGTCAAGCGTTTCGGCGATCCGTGCGGCGGCCTCGCGCACGGTGGTCTGCGCCGCGTCAACCGCGGTGTCGGCGCGCGCGCGGGCCTCGCGCGCCGCACCCGCCGCGCGCTCGGTGTCGCGCTCGGCCTGTGCGGCGTCGCGGCGCGCGGTCTCGGCGGAGGCGAGCGCGTCGCGGGCGGCGGTCAGGCGCGCCTCGGCGGTGGTGATCCGGGTTGCGAGCGCCTGGCGCTGCGCGACCAGCGCGTCGGGGGCGGCGCGCGCTTCGGCCAGCGCGGCCTGGGCCGTCGCATGCTGCGCGCGCAGGTCGGTGACGCGGTCGTCGGCGGTGCCGAGCCGCGCGTCCCAGCGCTCGCGCTCGCGCGCGATCTCGGCGGCGCGGCGGGCGCGGCCGGCGGCGCG
>PUOA01000272.1 GCA_003551925.1 Paracoccaceae bacterium | reverse complement strand
GATCGCGCTCCAGCGGCATGCGCCGGTCGTGGAGAACCCCCACGCAACCAGAGGGTCGCGCAGCAGGTAGCCGTTCGAGGTGTAGGTATCCATCCAGTTCTGCGGATAGGTCTGAAACAGCATCAGCGGCGCGGCGAACCGGATATGCAAGCCCACGGAATACCCCGTCGGGGCCAGCCGCCCGAGCGTGGCAAGTTCCTGATCAATCTCTGCAACCGAAGTCATCCTGGACATACCTCGTTAACAACACGACAACCCTAACCAGAGGTTAACACGCCTACAACGCACGTTAAGATAAACGCGACGTCACGGTTAACGGTGCCCGCACAATCCCTTGATGTGCGGATTTCTCGCATCGCTTCAATGGGCTGTGGCGCATCGCCCGGCCCCGCGCGGCCGTGCCGGAGTCCCGCCTATTCAGCGTCGCGGGGTCTCTTCGGGGTCATCGTCATCGCCGTCATCCTGCGGCAGGTTGAAGAAGCTCTCGGCGTCGCTGTAGTCGGCCGCCTCTTCTTCGGGCTCGCTGTCGCGCTCGCTCAGCGAGAAATTCTCCAGCCCGGCGATCGAGGCCGGCATGCGCGGTTCCTCGCCCATCTCCAGCGACTGTTCGGTCGAGACCAGCTTGCGCCGCGCATCGTCATCCATCACACCGCCCTCGTCGGCCTTCTTCTTGGCCGCCTTCTGCACCTCGGCATCCAGTTCGGACTGTTTGCACAGGCCCAGCGCCACCGGGTCGATGGGCTGGATGTTCTGGATGTTCCAATGCGTGCGCTCGCGGATCTGCTGGATGGTGGGGTTGGTGGTGCCGACCAGCTTGCGGATCTGGGCATCGGCCAGCTCCGGGTGGAACTTGACCAGCCACAGGATCGAGGCCGGCCGGTCCTGCCGCTTCGACAGCGGCGTGTAGCGCGGACCGCGGCGCTTTTCCTCGCCCTGCGCGGCGGGGTTGTATTTCAGCTTCAGCTTGTGCGCGGGGTCGGCCTCGGCGCGCTTGATCTCGACCTCGTCAAGCTGGTTGTTGGCGATCGGATCGAAGCCCTTCACGCCGGTGGCCACGTCACCATCGGCGATGCCCTGCACCTCGAGCTCGTGCAGCCTGCAGAAATCGGCGATCTGCTTGAAACTCAGCGTCGTGTTGTCCACCAGCCAGACAGCGGTGGCCTTGGGCATCAGCGGTGTCGACATCGGAACTCTCCTGCTGCGTCGGGGCCCTTGGGCAAGGGCGCGTCGATATCCTTCGTCCGCCGGGAAACGGCTGCGGGGGGCGCCCGCGGGTCCACGCTTTCGGGGGATGAGCGGGTTATACGCCGGGGCGCGCGGAAGGAAAAGGTCAAAATGCGGCATGTGGTTGCGGTGCTGGCGGTGGCGGGCGCGCCGCGAGCGGACGCGTTCGACGATTTCGTGCCGGCGATGAGCTGGACGCCTGTGCGCTGACCCTGACCGCTGACCTTGCGGAGTGCGCTGACGCGCACACGCCTTCTGGCACTGCGTGCGGCGGGGGGCTGCGCCCCCCGGGACCCCCGCCCCCGCGGCGCTCAGAACACGGCGTGCGCGCCCCGGTCGTCCGCAACCTCGCCGCGCAGCATGGCGGCGTAGTGCTGGCGCAGGGTCTCGTGGCCGTGTTCGGGGGTCGCGCCGGCGTCGTAGCGGCCGGTGTCGGGGTCGCGCACGAGCATCGATTCGGTGGCGTAATAGCGTCCGATCCGGGCGAGCTCGGCCTTGGCGTGCAGCCTCGGCGCCAAGCGCGCCCCGAGCGACAGCGCCGCGATGATGCCGTCCATCAGCGCCACCGGAACATGGCGGAAGCGCGGCGGCTCGCCGAGCAGATCGAACAGCATTTCGCCCTGCGCGCGCGGGGTGATCGCAGGGCCCGGCCCGCCGATGGGCAGGATACGGTTCGCGCGCTCGGGCCTGTCGAGGCAGCCGGCGATGAAATCGCCCAGATCGGCATCGCTGATCGGTTTGCACGCGGTCAGCCGCCCGTCGCCGAACAGCAGGAAGGGTTTGCCCGCCTGCACCCGCGCCACCTGCCCCGAGAGCGACTTGAAGAACGCCGTCGGCCGCACGATGGAGTAGCGCAGCCCCGAGGCGGCAAGCTCACGCTCGAAAGCCAGCTTCGCCTGCTGAAAGGCCAGCAGCGGTTTCTGGACACAGAGCGCCGACAGCAGCACCATCTGCCCGATGCCCGCGGCTTTCGCGGCCCCGAGCGCGGCACTGTGGGCGCGGTGATCGATGGCCCGGGCATCATCGGGCGCGCCGGTGCGCGAGGCCATGCACGACACCAGCGCGTCATGCCCGCCCGCCATCCCGTCCTGCGCAAGCCAGCCCGGGTCGGTCACGTCGCCCGCGCGCAGCACGGCCCCGGGCGGCAGGCCGCGCTGCGGGTCCGCGCCTGCGGGCGCCGGGCGCAGCAGGCACGTTACGGAGTGCCCACGTGCCAGCAGCGCGTTCAGCGTGGCGCGGCCGATGGTGCCGGTGGCCCCCAGCAGCAACACGCGGCGCGGCGAAGGTGGTGCGTCGATCATCCGCCGAAGCTAGCGCATGCCCGCACGACGCGAAAGCCCGCAGCGCTTGACATCGCGCGGCTGCGAGGGCATGTGCACCTCGTGCTGCGCCGCCGCGTGAGCAGGCAGGCCGCCGCCAAGGCGCGACCACGGCACAAGAGTTTCCGGATCCCCATCACGCAGGGTTCTGACGCCCTGACCTGACGCCCCGGAACACGTCCGGTGCGTGAAGGCGCGGGGCCACCCCGCGCGTGCCGCCCGTGGCGGCGCTGCCATCGGTGCGATCGCGATCGTGCGGCGCGCCCGAAAGGACAAAATGTTCGATTTTGACATGCTGGGGCTCGCCCCTTCGCTGGTAAAGACGCTGCAGATGCAGGGTTTTGAACAGCCCACCCCGATCCAGAACCAGGCAATCCCGCTGGCGCTGGACGGCCACGACATCCTCGGGCTGGCCCAGACCGGCACGGGCAAGACCATGGCCTTCGGGTTACCGCTGGTCCATCACCTGCTGCAGTTCCACGCGCGCCCCGGCGCGCGCAAGGCGCATGCGCTCATCCTTGCGCCCACGCGCGAACTGGTCAACCAGATCGCCGAGGCGCTGCGCACGTTGACCGACAACTCGCCCCTGCGCGTGACCACGGTGGTCGGCGGGCAGTCCATCAACCGCCAGATCGGCCAGCTGGCACGCGGCACCGACATCCTGGTCGCCACGCCCGGGCGGCTGATCGACCTGATGGGTCGCGGTGCGGTCGATCTGGGCACCGTGCGCCACCTTGTGCTGGACGAGGCTGACCAGATGCTCGATCTGGGCTTCATCCACGCGCTGCGCCGGATCGCGCCTGCGCTTGGCACGCCGCGCCAGACGATGCTGTTCTCGGCCACCATGCCCTCGCAGATGGAAGAGCTCAGCCGCGCCTATCTGGTCAACCCGCGCCGGGTGCAGGTCTCGCCCCCCGGCAAGGCCGCCGACAAGGTCCGACAGTCGGTGCATTTCGTCGGCCGCACGGAAAAGCTCGCGCAGCTGCGCGAGATCCTCGCCCGTGACCCGCAGGCGCTGACGCTGGTGTTCTCGCGCACCAAGCACGGGGCCGAAAAGCTGATGAAGCTGCTGGTGGCCGAAGGGGTCAACGCGGCCTCGATCCACGGCAACAAGAGCCAGGGCCAGCGCGACCGCGCCATCGCCGCGTTCCGCGCGGGGCGGATCACCACGCTGGTGGCCACCGATGTCGCCGCGCGCGGGATCGACATTCCTGATGTCGCCTATGTGGTGAACTTTGATCTCCCGGAAGTGCCGGAGAACTACGTCCACCGTATCGGGCGCACCGCGCGCGCCGGCCGGTCGGGCGAGGCGATCGCCTTCTGCGCCCCGGGCGAGGCCAACCTGCTGCGCCAGATCGAGGCGCTGATGAAGCGTGAGATCCCCACCGCCAGCGGCACCCGCCCGGCCGAGGCCGAGCCTGCCACCCGCAGCCGCCCGCGCCGCCGGTCAGGCGGCGGCGGTGGGGGGGGTGGCAAGCCCGCGGCCCCGCGTGGCGACGCTGCCAAGGCCCCCGGCGCCGGGCCCGCGCGCAAGCGCCGCCGCCCGCGCCGCGCGGCCTGACGCCGCGCCCATGACCGCGTCGGAGGGCAGCACCCGCCTGCCCTCCTCACCGGAGCCTGCGCCCGTGCTGCACCCCGAAGACCTCGCCCGCCTGACCGCCTTCCGGCACGCACGCCATCGCACACCCGAGGTGTCGGGCACCGAGGCCGCAACCGCGCAGGCGGTGCTGGACGCCACGGTCATCACCAGCCCCGACGCAGTGCTCACGGGGCTCGGAGGGCATGGCGTCGCGCTGGTCCATGACAGCCGCCGCGACGGCCCGACAGTGATGCTGCGCGCCGAGCTTGACGCGCTGCCGATCCAGGAACGCGCAACGCATGCCCACGCCTCGGCGCATCCGGGGCGGGCGCATCTGTGCGGGCATGACGGGCACATGGCGATCCTGACCGGGATGGCCGCGCATCTTTCGCGCCGCCCGCCCGCACGCGGCCGCGTGGTGCTGCTGTTTCAGCCGGCCGAGGAAACCGGCGCCGGCGCTGCGGCGGTGCGCGCCGATCCGCGCTGGCCGCAGATCGCGCCCGACTGGGCGTTTGCGCTGCACAACATGCCGGGCATGGCGCTGGGCGCGGTGGCGGTCGCGCGGGGGCCGGCGCATTGTGCCTCGGTCGGGCTGCGGGTGCGGCTGACCGGGCGCACCGCGCACGCGGCAACGCCCGAAACCGGCCGCTCGCCCGCGCCCTGCGCGGCGCGGCTGGTGCAGGCCCTTCCGGGGCTGGCGGAAACCGACGCGTGGCTCACCCTGTGCCACCTGCGCGTGGGCGATCCCGCCTTCGGCATTGCCCCGGGCGAGGCCGAGCTGTGGCTGACCCTGCGCGCGGTCACCGACACGGGGCTCAAGACGCTGGAAACCGCCGTCCAGGCCCGGATCGACGCCGCAGCCACCGCCTGCGGGCTCACGCACAGCCTCACCCGGCATGACCATTTCCCCGCCTGCACCAACCACCCCGACGCGGTTGCGGTGCTTGACCGCGCCGCGCGCGCCGCGGGGCTGCCGCAGGGTCAGACCGATCTGCCGATGCGCGCATCCGAGGATTTCGGCCATTTCGGTCACGACGCGCGCGCCGCGATGGCGCTGATCGGCGCAGGCGAGCGGTGCGCGGCGCTCCACAGCCCCGATTACGACTTCCCGGACGCGCTGATCGCCCCCGGCGTGGCGCTGTTCGCGGCGATCATCGACGAGCTGTTGGCCTGACACCCCACACAGCGCCCCGAACCCTTCGCAGCGCCCCCGAGGCGCACGGGGTGGGCGGGTGGGAGTGCGGCTCGGGGGCGCGGCCCGCGCGCAGCGCGCGCGGGCATCACGGGGTCAGCGCAGCACGAACCGCTTGTCGCGCGATTTCAGCCCCTGCCGCAACTCCAGCCGCGAGGGCGCCACGCGCAGCGCGCCCGCCAGCGCACAGGCCACGGCGCGGTTGGCGCGCCCGGCCTCGGCGGCGCAGGTGACCATGACCCGAATGACCCCGTCCTTGCCACGCTCCACGCAGGCGCGCGACGCACGCGGCGTCACGCGCACACTCAGCGAGGCACCCGTCTGCGCAAGATCGCTCAGATCCGCGACTTCGGCATTCTTGGCTTTCGGCATGTGTCCACTCTTGTTTCGCAAGGCAGATGCGACCCGGGCTGGACCGGTGCGGAGCCGCACCTTATCTTCACCGAAAGTTCAAGAAAAGGTGTTGCATGCTTCAGCGCGACGATTCGGTGATGGCGTTTCTGCTGGGCCGCCGCTCGCGGCCCGCCAGGACGCTGCGCCCGCCGGTCCCTGACGCGGCCGCGCTCGAGCGTCTGCTCACCGCCGCCGCGCGCGTCCCCGACCACGGCAAGCTGGAGCCGTGGCGCTTCATCGTGCTCGAAAAAACCGCGCTGGTGCGGCTCGCGGCGCTGGCGCAGGTGCGCGGCGCGGCGCTGGGGCTGGAGGCGGAGCGCATCGCCAAGGGGGTTGCACAATACGCCGACGCCGATCTGGTGGTCGCGGTGATCGCCGTGCCGCGGCCGTCCGACAAGATCCCTCCGATCGAGCAGACGCTGTCGGCGGGCGCAGTCTGTCTCGGGCTGGTGAATGCCGCGCTCGCCTCGGGCTGGGGAGCGTGCTGGCTCACTGGCTGGGCGGCGCATGACCGCGCCTTCTGCGCCGAGGGGCTTGGGCTGGCCAAGGGCGAATTCGTCGCCGGCATGATCCATATCGGCACCGAGACCCGCCAGCCGCCCGAACGCCCGCGCCCCGACATCGCCGCGATCACCGAATGGGTGCGCGCTTGAGCGGGCTCAGATCTCCTCGACCGCCAGAACGCCCTCGAGCGATTTGACCGCGCCGCGCAGTTGCGGCGTGATGACATGCGCGTGGCCTGTCTCGATATCGACCTCGCGCCCGGTGCTGGGGTCGGCGACGCAGAAGCGCACAGGGCCGCGCGCGCGCGCCGGCCCGTCGCCGAACCGGTCCAGCAGCCGCGCGACCGACGCCACCGCCCCCGCCGCGCCGATATGCACCCGCAGCCCCGGCGCGCCCGCGTCGGCCACGACCTCATCGACCGGCTGCGCGCCGCGCGCCAGCAGCTTCAGCGTGTCGGCCTCCATCGTCGCCTCGACCGTCAGCACCACGCTCGCGCCCGGCTCCAGATGCGCGCGCGCGGCCTCGAGCGTGTCGGAAAACACCGTCACCTCGAACAGCCCCGTGGGGTCCGACAGCTGCACGAAGGCGAAGCGGTTGCCGCGCGCGGATTTGCGCTCCTGCCGGGCCGAGACCGACCCCGCCAGCCGCGCCACCAGCGGCCCGCGCGCCGCCCGCGCGGTCAGCTCGGCGTAGCTGAGCACGTCCTTGCGCTTCAGCGCGGCAGCGTAGTCATCCAGCGGATGCCCCGACAGGTAGAAACCCACCGCCGCATGCTCCTCGGCCAGCCGTTCGGTGGGCAGCCAGTCGTCGGGCGCGGGCAGGCGCGGCTCGGGCAGGTCGTCGCCGCTTTCGCCGAACAGCGACACCTGCGCCGAGGCCCGCGCCTCGTGCACCGCCGCCGACCACGCCACCAGCGCGTCCAGCCCCTCGAACACCCGGCGGCGGTTGCGGTCGAGCACGTCGAACGCCCCCGCGCGGGCCAGCATCTCCAGCGGGCGTTTGCCCACGCGCTTCAGGTCCACCCGCCGCGCGAAATCATACAACGTCACGAAGGGTGCATCCCCGCGCGCGGCGGTGATCAGCTTCATCGCCTCCACGCCCACATTCTTGAGCGCGCCGAGCCCGTAGACCAGCGCCCCGTCGGCCACGCTGAACATCGCCTCGGAGCGGTTCACGCAGGGCGCGATGACGGGGATCTCCAGCCGGTCGACCTCGCGCTTGTAGACGGACAGCTTGTCGGTCAGGTGCAGATCGCAGTTCATCACGCCGGCCATGAACTCGACCGGGTAATTCGCCTTCAGATACGCGGTCTGGTAGCTGACCAGCGCATAGGCGGCGGCGTGGGACTTGTTGAAGCCGTAATTGGCGAATTTCTCCAGCAGGTCGAACACCTCGGCCGCCTTGGACTTGTCGACGCCGCGCGCCATCGCGCCTTCGATGAATTTGGGGCGTTCCTTGGCCATCTCGGCGGCGATCTTCTTGCCCATGGCGCGGCGCAGCAGGTCGGCCTGACCCAGCGAATAGCCGGCCATGACCTGCGCGATCTCCATCACCTGTTCCTGATAGACGATGATCCCCTGCGTTTCCTCGAGGATGTGGTCGATCGAGGGGTGGATCGAGGCGCGCTCGCTCAGCCCGTTCTTGACCTCGCAATATTTGGGGATGTTCTCCATCGGGCCGGGCCGATAGAGCGCGACCAGCGCGACGATGTCCTCGATGCAGGTGGGTTTCATGCGCCGCAGCGCGTCCATCATCCCTGAGCTTTCCACCTGGAACACCGCCACCGTGCGCGCCGAGGCATAGAGCGCGTAGGTCTTCGGGTCATCGAGCGGGATGCGCTCGATTTCGAGCGCGACGCCGCGCGCGCGCAACAGATCGACCGCGTTCTGGATCACGGTGAGCGTTTTCAGCCCGAGGAAGTCGAACTTCACCAGCCCCGCGGCCTCGACCCATTTCATGTTGAACTGGGTCGCAGGCATGTCGGCGCGCGCGTCGCGGTAGAGCGGCACCAGCTCATCGAGGGGCCGGTCGCCGATCACCACCCCGGCGGCGTGGGTCGAGGCGTTGCGCAACAGCCCCTCGATCGCCTGCGCATAGGTCAGGCAACGGTCCACCACCTCCTCGGCGCGGGCAGCCTCGCGCAGGCGGGGCTCGTCGGCGAGCGCCTTTTCGATGCTTACGGGCTTCACGCCCTCGACCGGGATCATCTTGCTGAGCTTGTCGACCTGCCCGTAGGGCATCTGCAGCACCCGGCCCACATCGCGCACCGCGGCCTTGGACAGAAGCGCGCCGAAGGTGATGATCTGGCCCACCTTCTCGCGGCCGTATTTCTCCTGCGTGTAGCGGATCACCTCCTCGCGCCGGTCCATGCAGAAATCGATGTCGAAATCGGGCATCGACACGCGTTCGGGGTTCAGGAAGCGTTCGAACAGCAGCCCGTAACGCAGCGGGTCCAGGTCGGTGATGGTCAGCGCATAGGCCACCAGCGACCCCGCGCCCGAGCCGCGCCCCGGCCCCACGGGGATGTCCTGCGCCTTGGCCCATTTGATGAAATCGGCGACGATCAGGAAATAGCCCGGAAAGCCCATGCCCTCGATCACGTCGAGTTCATATTCCAGCCGCTTGCGGTAGTCCTCGACCGGCGCGGCGTGGGGGATGACGGCGAGCCGCGCCTCGAGCCCTTCGAGCGCCTGGCGGCGGAGTTCGTGCACCTCGTCCTCGGCAAAGCGCGGCAGGATGGGGGCGCGCTTTTCGGCGCGGAACGCGCAGCGGCGCGCGATCTCGACGGTGTTTTCCACCGCTTCGGGCAGATCGGCGAACAGCGCGGCCATCTCCTCGGCGGTCTTGAAATGGTGCTGCGGGGTGACGCGGCGTCGCGGGGCGGCCTGGTCGACATAGGCGCCCTGCCCGATGCACAGGAGCGCGTCATGCGCCTCATAGAGTTCTGCCGTGGGGAACATCACGTCGTTGGTGGCCACAAGTGGCAGGTGCATGTCATAGGCCAGGTCGATCAAGCCGGGCTCGGTCGCGGCCTGGGCATCGGTGAAGCGCCCGTCGCCGCCGGGGTGGCGCTGCAGTTCGATGTAGAAGCGCCCAGGATAGAGCGCGGCCAGCCGCTCGGTCAGCGCGCGTGCGGCGGGCCTCTGCCCGGCCTGCAACAGGCGGACCACCGGCCCCTCGGCCCCGCCCGACAGGCAGATCAGCCCGTCCGCGTGCCGCGCCAGATCGTCGAGCGTGACCTGCGGCACGTGCAGCCCCTCGGTCAGATAGAGCACCGAGTTGAGCTTCAGCAGGTTCAGATACCCGGCCTCGTCCTGCGCCAGCAGCACCAGCGGCGCGGGCGGGGGCGCAGGCTCGCCGGGGCGCGCGCCGTCCGTGGCGACCGAGACCTGGCAGCCGATGATCGGCTGCACCCCCTCGGCCGCGGCGAGGACCGAAAACTCCAGCGCGGCGAACATGTTGTCGGTGTCGGTGACGGCGACGGCGGGCATGCCCTGCGCGGCGCAGTGCTTGACCAGCGCCTTCACCGGCATCGCGCCTTCCAGCAGCGAATATTCCGAGTGCACGCGCAGGTGGATGAATCGGGGGGTGCTCATGGCGCAAGGGTAGCGGGGCGCGCGGCGCAGGGAAAGGGAGCAACACCCCGGTGCTGCGCCGCGCGCACACGCCCGCGACCAAGAAAACCCTTGCCCATGCGCGGATTTGTGCTTTCCTTCAACACCATGACAGGCGCGCGCACCGCTTTACGCCGCATCGGGCGGGCGCGCAGGGCCTTGGGCTTCACAGAAGGCGGCGGGTTGTGACCATGACGGAGGTGGCGTTTCTGCTCAACGGGGCGCCGGTGCGGGTGCCCGTGACCGATCCCACGCAAACCGTGCTCGACTGGCTGCGCGAGGCGCGCGGCCTGACCGGCACCAAGGAGGGCTGCAACGAGGGCGATTGCGGCGCCTGCACCGTGATGGTGACCGGGCCGGACGGCACGCCGCAGGCGCTCAACGCCTGCATCCTGTTTTTGCCGCAGATCCACGGCCGCGCGTTGCGCACCGTCGAAGGCGTGGGCACCGACGCCGCGCCGCACCCGGTGCAGCGCGCGATGGTGGAGCATCACGGCAGCCAGTGCGGCTTTTGCACGCCGGGCTTCGTGATGTCGATGGTGACCGCGCATGCCACCGGTGCGCGGGACCACGACGACCAGCTTGCCGGGAACCTCTGCCGCTGCACGGGCTATGCGCCGATCCTGCGCGCCGCCGAGGCCGCTGCCGACGCGCCGGTGCCCGACTGGGTCGCGCAGGACCGCGCCGCGCTGGCAACGCTGGAGGCGCAGGCGACCGACCTGCACATGCCCGAGAGTGCCGACGCGCTGGCAGCACTTCTGGACGCGCACCCCGACGCCACGCTGATCGCCGGGGCCACCGATGTGGGGCTGTGGGTGACCAAGGGCATGGCGTCACTGGACCCGGTGATCTTCCTGTCGCGCATCGCCGATCTGCGCGGGGTGAGCGTCACGGACACCGAGATCCGCATTGGCGCCACCACCACGCTGGCCGCGTTGCGCCGCGCCATCGCGCCGCTGCACCCGTCGTTTGCCGAGCTGATCCGCCGCTACGGGTCCGAGCAGGTGCGCAACGCCGCCACGGTGGGGGGCAACATCGCCAACGGCTCGCCCATCGGCGACAGCCCGCCTGCGCTGATCGCGCTGGGTGCCACGCTGCACCTGCGCCGGGGCGATGCGCGCCGGGCGCTGCCCTTGGAGGCGTTCTTCCTGGAGTATGGCAAGCAGGACCTTGCACCGGGCGAGTTCGTCGAGGCCGTGAGCGTCCCCCGCCAGCGCGACCGGCTGCGCTGCTACAAGATCTCGAAGCGCTTCGATCAGGACATCTCGGCGGTGTGCGGGTGCTTCAACATCACCGTGACCGACGGGATGGTGACCGCCGCCCGCATCGCCTTCGGCGGCATGGCGGGCACTCCGAAGCGCGCCGCTTCGGTCGAGTCCGCGCTGACGGGCCAGCCCTGGTCCGAGGCCAGCATCGACGCCGCGGCGCAGGCCTTCGCGCAGGATTTCACGCCGCTTGACGACATGCGCGCCTCGGCCCGCTACCGGCTGGAAAGCGCACGCAACCTGCTGCGCCGCTACTGGTTCGAGGATCAGGGCACACGCGTCTCGGTGCTGGAGGTCGCGCCATGAACCTGCACAAACCGACGCCCCCCGCGGCCAGCCTGAACACGCCGCTGCCGCATGACGCCGCCGCGCTGCATGTCGCGGGCTCCGCGCGCTATGTCGACGACATCCCCACGCCTGCCGGCACGCTGCACCTGTGCTTCGGCCTGTCCGAGCACGCCCACGGCCGGATCGACGCGCTGGCGCTTGACGCGGTGCGCGCCGCGCCGGGCGTGGTCGCGGTGCTCACCGCCGCCGATCTGCCCTTTGCCAACGACGTCTCGCCCAGCGTGCATGATGAGCCGCTGCTGGCCGAGGGCACCGTGCACTACGCCGGCCAGCCGCTGTTTCTGGTGGTCGCCGACAGCCACCACGCCGCGCGCCGCGCCGCGCGCGCCGCCACCGCGCGCATCACCCCCCTGCCCGCGATCCTGAGCATCGACGACGCGCTCGCCGCCGATGCGCGGTTCGAGGACGGCCCACGCATCTGGACCCGCGGCGACCCCGACACCGCCATCGCCGCCGCGCCGCATGTGATCGAGGGCGCGATCGAGATCGGCGGGCAGGAGCATTTCTACCTCGAAGGTCAGGCCGCGCTGGCGCTCCCGCAGGAAGGCGGCGACATGGTCGTGCACGCCTCCAGCCAGCACCCGACCGAAATCCAGCACAAGGTCGCCGACGCGCTCGGCGTGCCCATGCACGCCGTGCGGGTGGAGGTGCGGCGCATGGGCGGCGGCTTCGGCGGCAAGGAGAGCCAGGGCAACGCGCTCGCCGTTGCGTGTGCGGTGGCCGCGCGCGCCACGGGCCGGCCGTGCAAGATGCGCTACGACCGCGACGACGATTTCATCATCACCGGCAAGCGGCATGATTTCCGCATCGCCTATCGCGCCGGGGTGGATGGTGACGGGCGCATCCGGGGCGTGACCTTCACGCAATACGCCCGCTGCGGCTGGGCGCAGGACCTGTCGCTGCCCGTGGCCGACCGCGCCATGCTGCACGCCGACAACGCCTATTTCCTGCCCGCGGTGCGGATCGAAAGCCACCGGCTGCGCACCAACACCCAAAGCGCCACCGCCTTCCGCGGCTTCGGCGGCCCGCAGGGGATGCTGGGGGTCGAGCGGCTGATGGACCACATCGCGCACGCGCTGGGTCGCGACCCGCTGGACGTGCGCCGCGCCAACTACTACCGCGCGGCGGCGGCCCCCGCGCGCACCGGCCCCGGCACCGCGCAGCGCTTCGGTGGGCCGCACAGCCCCGCGCGCGCCGACAGCGCCCCGCAGACCACGCCCTACGGGATGGAGGTCGAGGATTTCATCCTCCACGACATGACCGACGCGCTGGCGCGGTCGAGCGACTACGCCGCCCGCCGCGCGCGCGTGGCCGAGTGGAACGCCGCCAACCCGGTGATCAAGCGCGGCATCGCGCTCACCCCGGTGAAGTTCGGGATCTCGTTCACGTTGACGCATCTCAACCAGGCGGGCGCGCTGGTGCATGTGTATCAGGACGGCTCGGTCCACCTCAACCATGGCGGCACCGAGATGGGCCAGGGCCTGTTCCAGAAGGTCGCGCAGGTCGCCGCCGACGCCTTCGGGGTGGACCCCGCGCGCGTCAGGATCACCGCCACCGACACCGGCAAGGTGCCCAACACCTCGGCCACGGCGGCATCGTCCGGGGCGGATCTGAACGGCATGGCGGTGCGCGCGGCCTGCGACACCATCATGGACCGCCTGCGCGCCATGCTGGCCGAGGCGCATCAGAGCACCCCCGACGCGGTGCGCTGCGCGGGGGGGCGCTTCACCGTCGGCACCGAAAGCTACAGCTTCGAGGAGGTCGTGTCCCGCGCCTACCTGTCGCGCATCAGCCTGTCGGCCACCGGCTACTATCGCACGCCCAAGCTCAGCTGGGACCGGCTGCGCGGCCACGGGCGGCCGTTCTACTACTTCGCCTATGGCGCGGCCTGCTCCGAGGTGGTGATCGACACGCTGACGGGCGAGAACCGCATCCTGCGCGCCGACATCCTGCACGACACCGGCACCTCGCTGAACCCCGCGCTCGACATCGGCCAGATCGAGGGCGGCTACGTCCAGGGCGCGGGCTGGCTGACGATGGAGGAGCTCGTCTGGGACGACCGCGGCCGGCTGCGCACGCACGCGCCCTCGACCTACAAGATCCCCGCCGCGTCGGACCGTCCGGCGGTGTTCAACGTCGCACTCTGGAACCAGCCCAACCCCGAGGCCACCATCGGCAAGTCCAAGGCCGTGGGCGAGCCACCGCTGATGCACGGGATCTCGGCGCTGCTGGCGCTGTCGGACGCGGTCGCAGCCTGCGGCGACGGATCACGCTACCCTGCGCTCGACGCCCCCGCCACGCCCGAACGGATCCTCGCCGCCGTCGCCCGCCAGCGAGGCGCGCCATGACCCTCGACCGCGCGGCGCTCGCGGCGGCGGTGGACGCGCACGGCGCCGTGGCGCGCGTGGTGATCGCCGCGCACAAGGGATCCTCCCCGCGCGAGGCCGGCGCCGCGATGCTGGTCTGGGCGGGTGGCCAGTCCGGCACCATCGGCGGCGGCGCGCTCGAGGTCGACGCCGCCGCACAAGCGCGCGCGATGCTGGCCGGTGGCCCCCGCAGCCGCGCACTGCGCGTGCCGCTCGGCCCCGCGCTCGGCCAATGCTGCGGTGGCGCAGTGACGCTGGTCCACGAAGTCATCGACGCGGCGACGCTCGCCACCATCCCCGACACCGGCCTCCACGCCCGCCGCATCGACGGCGACGCCACGCCGCCGCTCGCCATCGCCCGCGCCCTGCGCGCCGCGCGCGGTCAGGGCGCGGCGCAGGTGATCTGGGCGGGCGGCTGGCTGGCCGAACCCGTCTCCGCACCCGCGCAGCCGCTGTGGCTGTGGGGCGCGGGCCATGTCGGCCGCGCCATCGCCAACACGCTGGCGCCCCTGCCCGATTTCGCCCTCACCTGGATCGACACCGCACCCGGGCGCTTCCCGGCCGACATCCCGTCGGGCGTCACCCCCCTGCCCGCTGCCGACCCCGCCGCGCTGGTCCCCCACGCGCCGCCGCAGGCCGAACACCTGATCCTCACCTACAGCCACGCGCTGGACCTGGAACTCTGCCACCGCCTGCTGCAGCACGGCTTCGGCGCGGCGGGGCTGATCGGGTCGGCCAGCAAATGGGCGCGCTTCCGCAGCCGCCTGCGCGCGCTGGGCCACACCGACGCGCAGATCGCACGCATCAGGTGTCCGATCGGCGACCCGCAGCTTGGCAAGCACCCGCAGGCCATCGCCGTCAGCGTCGCCGCCAACCTCCTTCACCGCCACACCGGCCGCGCCGAGCGCCCGCGCGCCCGCGACCGGGGCTGAGCGCGCGGCTCGCGCCCCAGGCGTCGCGCCCGAATGGACCTGATGCGCCGCGCCAGCGGCGCATCACCGCTGGATCACCCCTGCTTGACCCAGATCAACGCCGCGCCAGATGCGCCGCGCTACCCGTGCGCACACATTCGCAACGGAGACTACGTATGGACTACGCTGCCTTCATCGCCGACACCCGCGACCAGAGCCGCACCCTCGCCCGCACCATCCCCGACGCCATGAAGGGCTTCGGCGCGCTCTCGCGCGGGGTCAAGGACGGCGGCACGCTGGGTGTGAAGGAAAAGGAATTCGTCGCCCTCGGCATCGCCGTGGCGATCCGCTGCGAACCCTGCATCGCCTTCCATGTCGAGGCGCTGATGAAGGCCGGCGCCACGCGCGACGAACTCGGCGACGTGCTGGCGATGTGCATCCAGATGGGCGGCGGCCCGGCGGTGATGTATGCCGGCAAGGCGCTGGCCTGCTGGGACCAGCTCACCGCCGCCGGATAGCCCCGCGAAGTGGGAATCGGGATGCACCCGGGCGGAGGCTCCGATAGGCTCCGCGCGACCCGCAGCACGGACCGCCCCCGATGCCCAAACCCCGCCTGCCCCTTCTCGTCGCGCTTGACGACGCGCTGATCCGCACCCCCGCCGCGCACGAGGCGTTCTGGGCCGCCGTCGCCCGCGACAGCACCCTGCCGCTGCGGCTGGGCGGTGCGCTGCTGCTGGGCGGGCGGTCGCGCCTGCGCGCCGAGCTCGCCAGGCGCGCGCCCCCGGACGCGGCGCACCTCCCACTGCGCCCCGAGGCGCTCGCGCTGCTCAAACGCTGGCGACGCCAGCGCAACGCGGTGATCCTGCTCGCGGACCCTTCCGACACCCCGCTCGCCGAAGCGCTCGCCGCCCATTTCGGGCTGATCGACGAGGTGCTGGCCCTGCCCCCCGACCCCGACGCCCGCGCCGACGCGCTGGCCGAGCGCTTCGGCGCCCGGGGCTTCGCCTATCTCGGCGCGTCCGCGCGTGACCTGCCGATCTGGCAGGCGGCGGGGCGCGTGTTCTCGGTCGGCGCGACCGCGACCCTGCGCGCGCGGCTCGACGCGCTGGACACGCCCGCCGAACACCTGCGCGACCGCCCCGCCACCGCGCAGGACTGGGCAGACGCGCTCGCCGCGCCCGGCTGGGCGTGGAACCTCGCGGTGTTCCTCGCGCTGCTGGGGCTGGCCCCCGGCACCGACATCGCCCCCGCACTGGCGCCGCTCGCCGCGGTCTGGCTGGCCTTCGGGATGACCGGATCGGGCACGGCGCTGCTGCGCGACCTCCTGCGGCTCGAAAAGCTCCGCGCCACCGACACCTCCGGACCGGTGGCCAGCGGGCGCGTGCCGTTCCGGCTTGCCACGCCGCTGGCGCTGATCCTGCCTGTGGCCGGGGTCGCGCTCGCCGCGCCCTTCGGCGCGCTGGTGCTGGCCGCGCTGGCCCTCGCCGCTGCCGGCCCGATCATCGCCGAGGAGCACACGCTCGGGCGACTCGCGGGCGGCGTGCTGTTCCGGCTGGGGATGATCGCGCTGCGCCCCTTCGCCGGGCTCGTCGCGCTGGGCGTTCCGCTGACCCTCTGAGCCCGGATTGCCCCGCCCCCGAGGCCGCGATACAGTCCGGCGAGGCGGGGGCGAAGCGGAGCAGGACCGGCGTGCAACACTCTCTCATCGCGCGGATCGAGGCGCAGGGCCTGCGCCTCACCGACCAGCGCCGCACCATCGCGCAGGTGATCTCCGAAGCCGAAGATCATCCCGATGTCGAGGAGCTTCACAGCCGCGCCGCGGCGCTCGATCCGCGCATCTCCATCGCCACGGTCTACCGCACGGTCAAGCTGCTCGAGGAAGCCGGGCTGCTCGAGAAGCGCGAATTCGGGGATGGGCGCGCGCGGTTCGAGGACAGCCAGCGCGCGCATCACGACCACCTCATCGACATTCACAGCGGCGAGGTGATCGAGTTCTGCGACCCCGAGATCGAGGCCCTGCAGGAGCGCATCGCCGCCCGGCTGGGCTACCGCCTGAAGGGCCACCGCCTCGAGCTTTACGGCGTCCCCCTCGCCCGCACGAAACCGCGGGAGTGACCCGCGCGCCTTGCGCCCCGCCGGGACGGGGCACGGGGGGGGTGGGCGGGAGTGCCCCGGCGCGGCGGGGCGCAAGGCGCGCGGGCGCGGTCAGCTTGCGTTGCGCGGCTGGCGTGTCTCGACCATGCGCACGAACCAGCTGGCCCCCAGCGGCGCCACCGCATCGTTGAAATCGAAGCCGGGGTGGTGCACCGGCGGGCCGTCGCCCTGGCCCAGAAACAGATACGCGCCGGGACGGCGTTCGAGCATGTAGGCGAAATCCTCCGCCCCCATGCTGGGCTCGCAGTCGGCCGCGTCGCCGCTCACGTCACGCGCCACGTCCATCGCCAGTGCCGCCTTTTCGGCGTCGTTCACCGTGGCCGGGTAGCCGCGTTCATACTCGATATGCGCCTCCACCCCCATCGCGGCGGCGACGCCGTTGACGATGTCGCGCGCGCGCGCCTCGACCATGTCCTGCACGGCACGGTCATAGGTGCGAATCGTGGCGCGAAACCAGCCGGTTTCGGGGATCACGTTGTCGGCCCCGTCGGCCCCCGATTCGATCTGCGTCACCGACAGGATCAGCGCGTCGGTGCCCTTGCGGTTGCGGCTGGCGATGGTCTGCAACGCGCTCACCATCGCCACCAGCGCGGTCACCGGATCGGCGCAATCCTCGGGGTGGGCGCCGTGCCCGCCGCGCCCGCGCAGCCGCACGGTCAGCGTGTCCACCGCCGCCAGCACTGGCCCCGCGCAACCCAGAAACCGCCCAGCGGGCGCGCCCGGCCGGGTGTGAAGCGCGTAGACCTCGGCGATGTCGAAGCGCTCCAGCACGCCATCCTCGCACATCACGCCGGCGCCGCCGCCGGCCTCTTCGGCGGGCTGGAAGATCAGCGCCACGCGCCCGGCGAAGTTGCGCGTCTCGGCCAGATGCCGCGCCGCACCCAGCAGCATGGCGGTGTGCCCGTCATGCCCGCAGGCGTGCATCGCTCCCGGCACGGCCGAGGCATACTCGGCCCCCGTCGCCTCGGCGATGGGCAGCGCGTCCATGTCGGCGCGCAACCCGATCGTGGGCCCCGGCCCCTGCCCGTCGATCAGCGCCACCACGCCGGAGGTCGCGATGCCTTCATGCACCGCGTCCACGCCGAAGCTGCGCAGCCGCTCGACCACGAAGCGCGCGGTGGCGTGGCAGTCGAAGCCCAGTTCGGGGTGGCGGTGCAGGTGCTGCCGCCATGCCGCCATTTCCGGGGCGAATTCGGCGATGCGGTTGATCACGGGCATGGTGGACTCCGGCGCGGGGATGAACGATATCCCCAACAGGTGCCGCGAGACGATGGGAAACGCAATGCATGATGGCCCCGCCGCCAACGCCGCCGCCAACGCCGCCCCCGACGCCGCCCTCGACAGCGACGACCCCGTCGCGCGCCTTCGCGCCATCATGCGCGCGCTGCGCGATCCCGCGACCGGTTGCCCGTGGGACATCGAGCAGGATTTCGCCTCGATCGCGCCCTACACGATCGAGGAAGCACACGAGGTCGCCGACGCCATCGCCCGCGCCGACTGGGACGGCCTGCGCGGCGAGCTGGGCGATCTGCTGCTGCAGGTGGTCTATCACGCGCAGATGGCCGAAGAGGCTGGCCATTTCGGCTTCGACGCGGTCGCGCGCGGGGTCGGCGACAAGATGGTCGCGCGCCACCCCCATGTTTTCGGCGCCGAGAGCCGCGAGAAATCCGCCGCGCAGCAGACCCGCGACTGGGAGGCGCTGAAGGCCGCCGAGCGCGCCCGGCGCGGTGAGGGCGGGGTGCTCGACGATGTCGCGCTGGCGCTGCCCGCGCTGATGCGCGCGGTGAAGCTCCAGCGCCGCGCCGCGCGGGTGGGCTTCGACTGGCCCGAGGCGGCGCAGGTGCTCGACAAGATCACCGAGGAAACGCGCGAGCTGGCCGAGGCGCGCGACACGCTGGCGCCCGACAAGGTGGCCGAGGAGTTCGGCGACCTCCTGTTCGCGATGGCGAACCTCGCCCGGCATCTGGATGTGGACCCCGAGGCCGCGCTGCGGGGCGCCAACGCCAAGTTCACCCGCCGCTTCCGCTTCATCGAGGCCGCGCTCGCCCGCGACGGTCGCCGCCCCGACGACAGCGACCTGGCCGAGATGGACGCGCTGTGGGAGGCGGCGAAACGCGCCGAGCGCGAGGGATGAGCGTTACGCCCCCCGATGACGCCACGCTGACCCGCGAGGGGCTCGACGCGCGCGGGGGCGGGCGGGTGCTGCTCCTGGCCTGCGGAGCGCTCGCGCGCGAGATCCTGGCGCTCAGGGCCGCGAATGGCTGGGACCACATGGACCTGCACTGCCTCCCGGCCGATCTGCACCTGCACCCCGAGCGCATCCCCGACGCGGTCGAGGCCGCGGTTCACCGCTTCCGCGACCGCTACGAGCGCGTCTTCGTGGTGTATGCCGATTGCGGCACCGGGGGCCTGCTGCAGGCGCGCTGCGCCGCGCTGGGGGTCGAGATGGTCGCAGGCCCCCATTGCTACGCGTTCTTCGACGGACTCGAGGCCTTCGCCGGCCGCGCCGAGGACGAGATGCGCGCCTTCTACCTGACCGACTTTCTGGTCCGGCAGTTCGACGCCTTTGTCTGGCAACCGATGGGCTTCGACCGCCACCCCGAGCTGATCGCCATGATGTTCGGCAATTACGACCGGCTGATCTATCTGGCGCAGACCGACGACCCGGCACTCGACGCCCGCGCACGCGAGGCCGCGGACCGACTGGGGCTCGCCTATGAGCGCCGGTTCACCGGTTACGGCGATCTCGCCCAAGCGCTCGCTGCGCAAGCGTGAGCCGGCGTGACCTTGCGGAGCGCGCGTGCCGCGCGCAAGTCCATGTCTGGGGATGAGGGGGCTGCGCCCCCTCTTGGCCCCACCCGCGCGCGGGCGCGGGCGGGGCAATTCACCCCCGCAGGCGCCCCACTCCGAGCGATCAAGGATGATGATGACCCAGGCTTTCCTGACCCCGCCCGCCCTTCGCGCCGCTGCCGTGCTGCTGGCAACGCTGGCCTTCGTGGTCTCGCCCGCCTTCACCGACGGGTTCAGCGGTTTCGACCCCGAGCTGTTCCCCGAGCCGCAGCGCAACCCTCCGGTGCAGCCGGCGGGCTACGCCTTCGGGATCTGGGGGCTGATCTATCTGTGGCTTCTCGCGCATGGCACGGTGGGGCTTGTCGCGCGGCGCGAAGATGCTGGCTGGGACGCGGCGCGCTGGCCGCTGATCGGCTCGCTGGTGGTCGGCGCGGGGTGGATTGCGGTGGCCAACGCGAGCGCGGTCTGGGCGACGGTGATGATCTGGGCGATGCTGGCAGGCGCAGTGCTGGCGCTCATGCGCGCGCCGCGCGGCGACGGGCTGGCGCGCTGGATCGGCACCGCACCGCTGGGCATCTATGCGGGCTGGCTGACGGCGGCGTCCTGCGTCTCGATCGGGCTGATGCTGGGGGGATACGGCATGACCTCGCCACGCGTGGCGGCGCTGATCGCGCTGGGCGTGGCGGTGGTGCTGGGGCTGGCGGTGCAGCTGAAGCTGGGCCGCGCGCCGGAATACGGGCTGACGCTGATCTGGGCGCTGGTGGGGGTGGTGGTCGCCAACACCGGGCAGGATGCACTTGTCGCCGGGGCCGCTGGCGCGGGGATCGCCGCCGCCGCCGCCGCGGTGTGGAAGGTTGCGCGTCCGGTGCGGGCTTGACAGCCGGGGCCACTCGACCAACACCACCGCAACCCCGGCGCAGGAGCTTGCCATGACCACCGATTTCGCCGCCACGCGCGCGCTGTTCCAGATCCCCGAGGGGGTCGTGTATCTCGACGGCAACTCGCTGGGCCCACTGCCGCGCGGCGTGGCCGAGCGGCTCGCGTCCACCGTCACCGACGAATGGGGCGCGATGCTGATCACCGGCTGGAACCGCGCCGGCTGGATGGAGGCACCCGCGCGCATCGGCGACCGGATCGGGCGGCTGATCGGGGCCGAGCCCGGACACGTGGTGCTGGGCGACACGCTGTCGATCAAGGTCTACCAGGCGCTCGCCGCCGCGCTGCAGCTGCGTCCCGACCGCCGCGTGATCGTGTCGGACAGCGGCAACTTCCCCTCGGACCTGTATATGGCCGAGGGGCTGTGCCGCACGCTGGGCGCGGACTACACCCTGCGCGTGGTGGCGCCCGAGGACGTCCCGGACGCCATCGACGACCGCACCGCCGCGCTCATGCTGACCGAGGTCGACTACCGCACGGGCCGTCGCCACGACATGCCCCGCCTGACCGCGCGCGCCCACGAAGCCGGTGCGCTGGCGGTCTGGGATCTGGCGCATTCGGCCGGCGCGCTGCCGGTGGATGTGGCAGCGGGCGGGGCGGATTTCGCGGTTGGCTGTACCTACAAATACCTCAATTCGGGACCCGGCGGACCGGCCTTCATCTACGTCGCCCCCCGCCACGCACAGGACGCGCACCCGGCGCTGTCGGGGTGGCTGGGCCACGAGGCGCCCTTCGCGTTCGAGCAGCACTACCGCGCCGCTCCGGGCGTTGCCCGGATGCGCGTGGGCACGCCGCCCGTCCTGCAACTCGCCGCGCTCGACGCCGCGCTCGATGTCTGGGAGGGCGTGGACATGAACGACCTGCGCGCCCGCTCGCTGGACCTGCAACAGCGTTTCATCGCCGGGGTCGCGCGCGCCTGCCCGCAGCTGCAACTCGCCTCGCCGCGCGACCCGGCGCTGCGCGGCAGCCAGGTCAGCTTCCGCCACCCGCAGGGCTACGCGATCATCCAGGCGCTGATCGCGCGCGGGGTGATCGGCGACTTCCGCGCCCCCGACATCCTGCGCTTCGGGATCGCCCCGCTCTATATCGGCGAGGCCGAGATCGACGCCGCCATCGCCGCGCTGGCCGATGTGATGGCAACCGACGCCTGGACCCACCCCGACCACCAACGCCGCGCTGCGGTCACCTGAGGCCGCGCCCCGTGCGCCCGTCGTGCGGCGCGCAAG
>PUOA01000324.1 GCA_003551925.1 Paracoccaceae bacterium | reverse complement strand
CCCAGATCGGTGCCCCCGATGGGGATGAATGCGATCAGCGGGCGAAACACGATGCCCATGCCGAAGGACACGAACGCCCAGATCACCATGCTGATGGTGATGATCCGAATGTTGGCCTTCCAGTAGTCATCGGTCGATTTTTTCTCGGACATGAGACCTCTCTCCCAGATTTCCTCCTGATGCCGCTGTCCCCTGTCGATCCGGGGGGCAGCGACCGTTTGGCAGCACCCGACCGTCCCTGCGGACTGCATCCGCAGGGGGCCGGCGCTGGTGGCGCCGGAGCGCGTGCCGGTTGTCCGGCCTTATTGTGCCGAGACCTCCCGAACGATGGCCTTGAGATCGGCTGCGATGGTCGTGATATCGCCCATCGCATCCACGCGCTTGAGCACGCCCAGGCCGTCATAATGGTCGATCAACGGTGCCGTCTGCGCATGATAGGCCTCCAGACGGGCCTTCACGGTTTCGGCGTTGTCGTCAGCCCGGCGCGTGAACTCCGTGCTGCCGCATGCGTCGCAGACGCCGGCCACGGCGGGCGTCTTGAAGCGGTCGTGGTAGCCTTCGCCGCATCTGGCGCAGGTGTAGCGCCCGGCCACGCGTTCGACCATGGCCGCGTCCTCGACCTCGAGCGAGATCGCCGCCGAGACCGACGCGCCCTGTTCGGCCAGCAGCGCGTCCAGCGCCTCGGCCTGCCCCGGCGTGCGCGGGAAGCCGTCCAGGATGACGCCGCGCGCGGTGTCGGGCTCGGCCATGCGGTCGCGCAGGATGGCCAGCACGATGTCGTCGCTGACCAGCCCGCCCGCCTCCATCACCGCTTTCGCACGCTGCCCGGCCTCGGTGCCCGCCTTGACCGCGGCGCGCAACAGGTCGCCCGTGGACAGTTGCACCAGCCCGAAATCCTGCTGCAGCATCCGCGCCTGGGTGCCCTTGCCCGCGCCCGGAGGCCCGAGCAGGATCAGCACCGCGGGCCGGGTCTGTGTGTCCGTGTTCGCCATGCCGCTCACCCCTTGTTCATGCGGTTTTCGATGAGGTCATCGACCACCGCCGGTTCGGCGAGCGTCGAGGTGTCGCCGAGGCTGCCATGCTCGCCCTCGGCGATCTTGCGCAGGATGCGGCGCATGATCTTGCCCGAGCGCGTCTTGGGCAGCCCCGGCGCCCACTGGATCAGGTCGGGCGAGGCGATCGGCCCGATCTCCTGGCGGACCCATTTGACCAGATCCTTGCGCAGCTCGTCGGTGGGCTCCACCCCGTTCATCAGGGTGACATAGGCATAGATCCCCTGCCCCTTGACGGGGTGCGGGTAGCCCACCACCGCGGCCTCGGCCACCACCTCATGCGCAACCAGCGCCGATTCGACCTCCGCCGTGCCCATGCGGTGCCCGGACACGTTGATCACGTCATCCACGCGGCCGGTGATCCAGTAATATCCGTCGGCGTCGCGCCGGCAGCCATCGCCCGAGAAGTAGTAGCCCTTGTATTGCTGGAAATACGTCTCCTGAAAGCGCTGGTGATCGCCCCAGACGGTGCGCATCTGCCCCGGCCAGCTGTCGGCGATGCACAGCACCCCCTCGGCGGCGGTCTCCTCGATCAGCTTGCCGCTTTCGGGCTCCAGCACCACGGGCTTGACGCCAAAGAACGGGCGCGTCGCCGAGCCGGGCTTGGCCGGTGTGGCGCCCGGCAGCGGGGTGATCAGATGGCCGCCGGTCTCGGTCTGCCACCAGGTGTCGACGATGGGGCATTTCCCCTTGCCGACATGGGTGTTGTACCAGTTCCAGGCCTCGGGGTTGATCGGCTCGCCCACCGACCCCAGCAGCCGCAGCGACGACAGGTCATGCTTTTCCACATGGTCGGGGCCATGCGCCATCAGCGCGCGGATCGCGGTAGGTGCGGTGTAGAACTGGTTGACCTTGTGCTTCGCGCAGACCTCCCAGAAGCGGCCCGCATCGGGATAGGTCGGCACGCCTTCGAACATGATCGTGGTGGCGCCATTGGCCAGCGGGCCGTAGACGATGTAGCTGTGCCCGGTCACCCAGCCGACATCGGCGGTGCACCAGAAGACATCGCCGTCGTGATAATCGAAGGTGTACTGGTGCGTCATCGCCGCATAGACCAGATACCCGCCCGAGGTGTGCACAACCCCCTTTGGCCGGCCGGTCGACCCCGAGGTGTACAGCACGAACAGCGGGTCCTCGGCGCCCACTTCGGTGTAGGCGCAATAAGGATTGGCCTCGGCCATCTCGGCCTTGATGTCGATGTCGCGGCCCTGAACCCATGTGGTCTGGTCACCGGTATGCTTGACCACGAAGCATTTCACCTTGTCCGAGCAGTCCAGCAGCGCCTTGTCGGTGTTGCCCTTCAGCGCCGTGCGCCGTCCGCCGCGCGGGGCCGTGTCGGCAGTTATGACAGCCACGGCCTCGGAATCGTTGATCCGCTGTGCCAGCGCGTCGGGCGAAAAGCCCCCGAACACAACCGAATGGATCGCCCCGATCCGCGCGCATGCCAGCATGGCGTAGGCGGCTTCGGGGATCATGGGCAGATACAGCACCACCACGTCGCCCTTGCCCACGCCGTGCTCCTTGAGCACATTCGCCATGCGGCTGACCTGCTCCAGCAAGACCTTGTAGGTGATGTGCTGCGCAGGGGTTTCCGGATCGTCAGGCTCGAAGATGATCGCGGTCTGGTCGCCCCGGGTGACCACATGGCGGTCGATGCAGTTGGCCGACACGTTGAGCGTGCCGTCCTCGAACCAGTTGATGTCGACCTTGCCGAAGTCGAACTCCACGCGCTTGACGGTCTTGTAGGGGCGAATCCAGTCAAGCCGCCTGCCATGTTCGGCCCAGAACGCCTCGGGGGTGTCGATCGAGGCGGCATACATCTTCTCGTAGCCCGCCGCGTCGACATGCGCGCGCTTGGCGAACTCCTCGGGCACCGGAACGGTTGGCGGCTGCATGGTGTCGGTCATGAAAACTCCTCCTGACATCAGGAGGAGCGCGCCAGGCGCAGGTTCCCCCCGATCTTGCACGACGCCTCGCACGCGCCGTCCTTCCCCGGTGAAACCGTAACGCAATCGTCAAGAAAAGTGTAACCCTTTTTTTGAACAGGGTTTTTTTGTAAATCAGTGTAAGAGATGCCTCTTTATAAAGTAAATTGTTTACTCTGCCCGCTTCTGGCGCGATATCAAGCGCTTCGGTCGGATGCCGCGGCGCGGCACGGGCGTGGTGGCGCAAACACCCGCTCGCCCGCGCGCGCCGCGACACCCGCGTCAACGGCGTCGCGGCGCGCGCGCATCGATTCGCCGACGCGCGCACAGCGCGCGGCAGCGGGGCGCACATGGGCGGGTCACAGCGGGTTGTCGACCCTGATGGTCACGACCGCGCGGCCCTGCGTGGCCTCGGGCCAGTTCAGGCGGATGCGGTCGTTGTCGGGGCCGTGCTGAACGGTGACGTAAGGCATCTGCGTGCGCGCCACGCCGCCGTCGCCGGTAAAGGCACCCTCCATCACCAGCGCCGACACGGTGCGCGCCCAGCCCTGGAACGGCAGCCGCCCGGCGGTGTCCACGGTCCAGGTGCCCGCCGCGCCGGTCTGATCATGGCGAATCACCAGCGGGCTCTGGGCGGGCACGTCGACGCCGTTAAAGGCGTTGTTGTCGAAGATCACGTTGCGCGTGCGCCCGAAATCGAGCGTGGCGAAGCTGGTGTCGACGCTCTCGACCCGGTCGATCCGGCCGTTGATCGTCCGGAACACGTTGCCGTTGACGTTGAGCCCCTGCAGGAAATGCCCCGGCCCGTAGGGCTTGATCACGATCCAGCTGAACCAGGGCGCCACGTCGTTGCAGGTAAAGGTGTTGCCCACCACCGTGAGCCCCCCGAACGAGAACCCGGTGTCATGCGCGGGCTCGGCCGAATGCTCGTTGGTCCATTCGATGAAGTTGTTGTCGATGTAGTTGCCGGTGATCGTGGTCTTGACGTTGACCTGCGTGAGCACGATGCCGCCGCGCCGGATGCCCTGCGGCTGCGTGTCGCCCAGGAAATAGTGGTTGCCCGTGATCAGGTGCCCGGCCCCGTTCATGATCCCGAAATGGCCCCACATCACCGCGCGGTTGGAGCGGATCTTGGCATCATTGGCGTTGACGTTGAACGCGATCGAATTGCGGTCCTGCGCGGGCAATGCCATGTCGGGTGCCAGGAACTGGCAGTGATCGATCAACAGCCCCTGACACCCCCGCCCGATCGAGGTGATGGCGCGGTCCTTGGGCCGGTTGAAGGTGCAGTCGTTGACGCGAATGATCCCGCCATCGAGCGGCAGCATGATCGCGTTCCCCGCCGATCGGCACAGGAATTCGACATACTGGACCTCGAAGCGGCGCAGGTTCTCGAAGCCCGAGAAATCCAGTGCGTAGGCGTCACGCGTGAAGGTGAAATTCTGCGTCATCGCCCCGCCGTGAAGCGGCTGGCTCAGCGTCACCGTCCCGGCAGCGACGTTCTTGTCGCGCACATGAACCTCGCGCCCGACCCCGGCGCCGGTTACCCGCGCGCCCACCGGCACGCCGGCCAGGTTCTGCATCCCCGTCAGTTGCAACGGGGTCGACGGGTCATAGGTGGCCTGCCGGTTCACCGTGACGCTGTCCCAGTCGCCCGAGGCCACAAGGTCGATCTGCCCGTTCGCGATCACCCGGCGCGCGGCGAAATCATCCACGCCTGCCAGCGCCGCCACATCGACCGGACCGTCCAGCCGCACGCGCTGGCCGCGCAGGTCGAAGCTGACATGCTCGGTGAAATGAAACAGCGCCTGCACCCCCTTGCGGAACCCCGCATCCTCGGAGCCGAAGGCGGCGGCATAGGTCGGCAGATCGAAATTGCTCTGGCACAGCAGCCGGTGCTGCATGTCCATCACCAAGGTGCCCTCGAACCGCACCGGGCCGGGGATCGACAGGTGATCGCCGATCCTGTAGCTGCCCGCCGGCACGACCAGGATGCGCCCGGCGGCGGCGGCCGCGGCGGCCTCGAAGGCGGCGTGATCGTCGCTCACGCCGTCACCCACGGTGCCGTAATCGCGCACATCCACAAGCCCGATCTGCTCGGACAACCAGAAGGCGCTGACATCCTCGATCGTGATGTCGTCGATCCGCACGATCCCGCCATTGGGGCCGGTCAGATCCAGCCCGAAATGCCCGAACACCGGCGCCGTGCCCCAGGCCATGTCCACGCCCCCGCGCGCGCCCGACCCGATCACCGCCGACACCTCGACCACCTCGCCGAAGCCTGTCAACGACACCTCGGGGCCGGCCAGCGGCACCGCGCCCACCGCGTCGCCGGCGGCGTTGCCCGCCCATGCGCCCACACGCACCGACGCCAGCGCGCCGCTGATCGCCTTGACGCGCGCGCGCACCCGCAGATACAGCCCCGGCCGCATCGGCACCTCGCCACGCCAGCGCAGCCGCTGCACCTGCTCGGTCTTCAGCAGTTCCAGACAGCCCCCGAAATCGGGATCGGTGATCACGACCGAGGCGCCGAACGCGCCGTCATATCCCGGCGAGCCCGGCCGCCCCGTGGTCTGCGACCACGCATCCAGCCCGGCGGAAAATGGCGGCGGCATCAGCGCCTGGCCCTCGGTGACAGCGATGTTCATGAGCGTTCCCTTGCCTGCTTCAACCCGGTGCCGGACGCGCACGCGCCCCGACTGTCCAACGGGTCTACCGCAGCGCCGTTAACCCGCGCTGAGACCACCGCGCGTTGCCCGCCCCTTCATCCTGACCAAAATATCCTCGGGGGGAGCGCGCGGCACGCGCGCGTGGGGGGCTCGAGAGCCCCCCTGCCCGACCCGCCGCCTGCGCGCTCAGGCCCGGCGCAGCGCGAGCACCGCGTTCAGCCCGCCGAAGGCGAAGGCGTTGCTCAGCGCCGCTTGCACATCCGCGCGCAGCGCCGTGCCCGCGACCGGGTCGATCGCGCATGCGGGGTCCGGCTCGACCAGGTTCACGGTGGGCGCGATCACACCCTCGCGCAGCGCCAGCAGGCAGGCCAGCAGTTCGACCGCGCCGGTGGCGCCGATCAGGTGCCCGTGCATGGATTTGCTCGACGACACCGGCACGCGCGCGGCATGCGCCCCCAGCGCCTCGTGCAGCGCCTCCGCCTCGGTGACGTCGTTGCTGCGCGTGCCGGTGCCGTGCGCGTTGACATAGCCGATCGCCTCGGGCGCGAGCCCCGCATCGGCCAGCGCGGCGCGCATGGCGCGCACCGGCCCATCGCGCGTGGGCGCGACGATATCACCCGCGTCCGAGCTCATGCCCACCCCGGCGACTTCGGCCAGCGCCTCGGCGCCGCGGGCGCTTGCGTGGTCCTCGGCCTCGAACACCAGCACCGCCGCGCCTTCGCCCTGCACCAACCCGTTGCGGGTGCGGCAGAACGGGCGGCAGCCGTCGGTCGACATCACGCGCAGCCCCTCCCACGCCTTCAGCCCGCCGAAGCACAGCATCGCCTCGGCCCCGCCGGTGACGATCACATCCGCCGCACCGCCGCGGATCATCTGCACCGCCAGCGCCATCGCGTGGTTCGACGACGCGCAGGCCGTCGACACCGTCAGCCCCGGCCCGCGCAGCCCGAACGCCATCGCGATCTGCGAGGCGGCGGCGTTGTGCATCAGCCGCGGCACGGTGAACGGATGCACCCGGTCGCGCCCGGCCTCATAGACGGTGCGATAGGCGTCATCGACGGTGGTGTTGCCGCCCCCCGCGGTGCCCATGATCACGCCCGCACGGGTCTGCGCCTCGCCCTCGGGCGCGAACCCGGCCTGCGCCATCGCCTCGCGCGCGGCGACCAGCGCGAACTGCGTCGCGCGGTCCAGCAGCGGCAGGATCTGACGCGGAAAATGCGCCGCCGGGTCAAACCCGGTGACCTGCGCGCCGATGCGCACCGACAGCCGCTCCAGATCGCGCAGCCCCTCCAGCGGCCCGATCGCGCAGCGCCCGGCGCGCATCGCGGCCCAGGTCTGCGGCACGTCGTGGCCCAGCGGGTTGACGGTGCCCGCGCCGGTGATGACCACCCGCCGGGTCATGCGCGCCTCACGAGCGCTGCTCGGCCACCAGCTTTTCCACCTCGGCGATCACCGAACCGACGGTCGAGATGTCGAAGCTGCCCGCCTCGGGGTTGTTGGCGTTGAAGGGCACGGTGACGTCGAAGGTTTCCTCGATCGCGAAGATGCACTCGACCACCCCCATGCTGTCGATGCCGAGCTCCTGCAGACTGTCGGCAGGCGCGATCTGCGCAGGGTCGCGCACCGCCTGCTCGGCGATGATGGCGATCACGGTGTCGGCGATGGCGCGGTCTTGCGTCATGACAGGTGCGAGTTCCACGGGCGGTGCATCCGGGGTCAGGACTGGGTCCCCCCCTTTTGGCGCGGGTTTGTAACAGCTTTCTGAAGGGCGGCAACCTGTTTCACCAGCCGCGGCAACCGGCGCAGCGCCTTGTAGATCTCGATCTGCGTGTCCATTTTCGTCGCTGGCGTGCCGAACATCACCCGCCCCGCCGGCACGTCCGACAGCACCCCGGTGCCGCCGCCGGTGACCACATCGTCGCCCACGCGCAGATGGTCGCTCACGGCGGTGCGCCCGCCCAGCACCACGCGGTCGCCCAGCGTGACCGAGCCGGCCACGCCCGCCTGCCCGCAGATCAGGCAGTCGCGCCCGATCCGGGCGTTGTGGCCGACCTGAACCAGATTGTCGATCCGCGTGCCGGCGCCGATCTCGGTGTCGCGGATGGTGCCGCGGTCAATGGTGGTGTTGGCGCCGATCTCGACATCCTCGCCCAGCACCACCGCCCCCAGGCTGTGAATCCGCGTCCACGCCTGCGCCTGCGCGTCGCCCCGGTCTCCCAGCGTCTCGCGCGCGGCTTCGACCGCGGATTTTTCCAGCGTGACAAAGGAGAACCCGTCGGCACCGATCACCGCGCCAGGGTGCACGATGGCGCGCGCGCCGATCCGCGCCCGGGCGCAGACGCGCACGCCGGCGTGGATCAGCGCCCCCGCGCCGATCGCGGCGCCTTCGGCAATGCTGGCGTGGCTGGCGATGCGCGCGCCGTCGCCGATCTGCGCGCCGGGGCCGATCCAGACGAAGGGACCGATGGCGACCCTCTCCCCCAGCACCGCCGACGGATCGATCACCGCCGACGGATGCACCCCCGCCGGCAATGCCGGGCCCGGGTCCAGCCGCGCGGTCAGCCCCGCGAGCGCATAGCGCGGCCGCACCGCGATGATCGCGGCCTCCAGCCCCAGCGCGCGCCAGTCGGCCCCCTCCCACACCAGCGCGGCGCGGGCCGATCCCTGCGACAGCGCGGCGGCGAATTTCGGGTCCATGGCAATGGCCAGCGCGTCCGGCGCGGCCGTTGCGGGTTCGGCGGCGTGGGTGATGGTCAGATCACCCCGGCCCTCGACCCGCGCGCCGATGGCCTGTGCAAGCGCGTCGATCCGGTGGGCACGATCGGTCATGGCGGGCTCCGCATCGGTGCCGCCTGCGCCCGGTCCGGCGCAGGCGGGGGTGATGCGGCCCGGCTTAGCTGCGATTTCCCGGCAGTTCCACCCCGGCATCGCGCAGCGCGCGCAGGATCCGCGCGTCGCGGCCATAGATGTCGCCGCGGAAGTTCAGCGCGCCCCGCGCATCGGTAAAGGCGGTGCGATAGACCAGATGCGTGGGCACCGGGTCGTCCAGATACACCCGCGTCTGCTGCCCCGAATCGCGGGTGCGGTGGAACAGCCCCTGCGGGTCGTCGGTCTGACGCGACAGCAACTCGTAGGCGAATTCCTCGGGGTCGTTGAGCCGGATGCAGCCCGAGGAATGGGTCAGCTGCGCCGTGTTGAACAGGTTCGTCGCCGGCGTGTCGTGCAGATAGATCGCGTGCGGGTTGGGGAACATGAACTTCACCGTTCCCAGCGGGTTGGTCGGCCCCGGAGGCTGGCGGACATTGAACGGAAAGTTGCGCGGCGTGTAGCGTCCGAAATTCACCGCGCTGCGCGGCACCACGCGGCCCTGCGCGTCGATGATCTGCAGATGATGCGCGCCTCCGGCCGACAGCGACCCCCAGTAGCTGCGCGCCAGGATCGAGCGCGGCAGCGTCCAGTCGGGGTTGATCTCGAGATAGGTCATGTATTCCGAGAACTCGGGCGTGCGCCGGTCGGTCGCGCCGATGATCGACACGGTCTCGAAGGTGATCTCGTCGTAATCCACGATCCGCGACGAGAAATCGGCGAGGTTCACCCAGACATGCCGGTCGCCGCGGTCGATGTTGAGCCAGCGCTCGCGCTCCATGGCCACGAGGATCGCGCCCAGCCGCTCCTCGGGGGCGATGTTGAGCGCGCGCAGGGTCGCCGCATCGGCGATCCCGGTCGCGTCCAGCCCGTGATTGATCTGGAACCGCTGCACCGCCGACTGCATCGCGCCCGAGTAGCTTGCGGTGGCGGTGCGCGGCATGTAGCCCATCGCGATCAGGCGGTTGCGCAGCGCCACCACATTCGCGCCGGTGTCGCCCGGACGCAACGTGGACACCGGCACGGTCGGTCCCCAGCCGCCCTGCTCGATGCTCGCCTGAAGCTCGCGCGCGGCGCGGAAAAGGCGCCCGTATTCAGGGGCCTGCGGGGCGAGGTTGCGCATGAAGGACACCGGCTCGGCGGCGGCAAGCTCGGTCAGCAGCGTGTGCGGGTCGGGCCGGGGCAGATCGCGCACGATGTCGCTGTCCAGGCGCGCGGGGTCCAGCACGCCGCTGCTCAGGTCGCGGGCGAAGCGCAGGAAGGTCTCGGTCACCTTCGCTTCCAGAAGGCCGCGGTCGCGCTCGGTCTCGACTTCGCCGAAGGCGCGCATCAACCCGTCCACGTCATAGCGATGCACCGGCAGCCCATGCTCGGCGGCGCGGCTGATCGCGGTCAGCAGCGCGGTGCGGCGGACGGCATCCTCGGGCCCGGTCCAGAGCGGCTGGAAACCATGCTCGCGATAGAAGGTCGACACGCCGTCAACGCGCGCCGTGCCTTCGGCGAGGGCCTGCTTGAAGGGGCTGAACTGCTGCGCCTGGGCGGAGGGAACTGCCCCGAGACCGAGCGCCAGAACCAGCGCGGCAGCGCAGCTTGCCGAACGCAGCGACGCGCCCAGGCAGCGTGTGGACAGTTTCCGCATCTTGGTTCACCCCTGTTTTCACAAATACGCGTGTCAGCGTGGCAAGAAACCGCCGATTCCCGCCACTCACAAAACCGTTATCACCGCGCGCGGGTCTTGGCACGCATGCCGCTGCGTTCAGGAAGTCTTCACCCCGATGCGAGACGGTGCACCGCAGGGCCGCAGAACGCGGCGCTCCGGCAAGAAATTGCCGATGCAGCTTGCGTGGGGCCGAATCGGGCTTTGGAGAAGGGGCGAAATTGTGGCATAGATACCGCAGTCGAAAAAAAACAGGCACTCACACGCATCGCGACGCCCCGAAGGCCCGGCCCCGCCGGGCGGCGACGCTGCACGCGACGCGACACGCGGTGCGAAGCGAAGTGGAGCAAGGGACAGGCAGAATGGCTGATGCTTCTACAGGGATGACACGGCGCGCCCTTCTGGGCGCATTCGCGGCGACCGTTGTAAGTGCGGCGCCCTTTTTCCCCGGCGTGACCGCCTACGCGCGCGGCGCGGGCGACATCCGGCGTTTGCGGATGTATTCGGGGCGCACGGGCGAACGGCTGGACATGATCTACTGGGTCGATGGCCGCTACGTCCCCGAATCCCTTCGGGAAATCAACCATTTCTGCCGCGACTGGCGCAACAACCAGGTCCACGCCATCGACACGCGCACCGTCGACATCCTGACCGCGACGGCGCGGCTGCTCGACACCAACGAGCCTTACATGCTGCTGTCGGGCTTCCGCTCGCAGGCCACCAACCGCATGCTGCGCGCCCGCTCGCGCAACGTGGCGCAGAATTCGCTGCACCTGACGGGCCGCGCGGCCGATGTGCGGCTGCGCTCGCACTCGGTCGCGCAGATGGCGCGCGCGGCGATCGCGCTCGGCGAAGGTGGCGTCGGGCGCTACTCGCGCTCGGACTTCGTGCATATGGACAGCGGACGCACGCGCAACTGGGGCGCCTGAGCGGGCACGCGCGCCCTGATCCGTCCCTTCGCGGCGCGGCGCCTCACGCCGCGCCGATTCGTCTCGCGCTCATCCGAACGTGATTTCTGCGGCCTGCGAATCTGCGCCATACTGCCAGCAATCTGCCACAAACCCGCAGTATCGCGTGGTTGATCCCGACCGGCCGCAATCGCGGACCGGGACAGGGCGCAGGGCAAGGGGCAGACGCAAGCGGCATGCTGGACTTCGTGAATGTCAGCAAATCCTTCTGGACCGGCCAGAAGCGCAAGGTGATCCTGGATCGTGCCAGTTTCAGCGTGCGCGCTGGCGACTCGATCGGTATCCTGGCGCAGAATGGCACCGGAAAGACGACGATCATCAACATGATGGCGGGGCTCGAGCGCCCGGATGAGGGACAGATCCTGCGCATGGGGCGGGTGTCGTTTCCGCTCGGCTTCGTCGGTGGCGTGGTCAACCGCCACACCGGCACCGAAAATGCCCGCTACATCGCCCGGCTTTATCAGCTTGACCCCGACCAGGTCGAAGCCTTCTGCCGCTGGCTGGCCGATATCGGTGAATATTTCGACATGCCCGTGGGCACCTACAGCCAGGGCATGAAGGCGCGGTTCTCGTTTTCGCTGATGGCGGCGCTCGAATTCGACGTCTACCTGATCGACGAGGGCATGCCCACCACCACCGATGTCAGGTTCAACCGCCGCGCCGGGCAGGTCCTGCGCGAGCGGCTGGCGCGGGGCACGGTGGTGATGGTCTCGCACCAGGCCGACACGCTCGAGCGGTTCTGCAACCGCGCCGCCGTGCTGCGCGACGGGCAGCTTTACATGTTCGACACGCTCGAGGAGGCGAAAGAGCTATATGACTACGCAGATTAAGGCCTCCCGCTTCCGCCTGCGCCGCAAGGGGGGCGGCGCCCCTCAACCGGCAGCACAGCCCGAGGCCGCGCGCCGCGACGCTGACTCCCGCCCGGCGGCATCCGACACCGCCGCGCCCGAAACAGGCGCGCCCGCGCGTGCCGAGGCCAGCACCGAGCTTGACGCCATCCGCGCCGAGAACCTGACCGCGCGTCAATTGCGCATGGCGATGCGCGTTGCCGCGCGCCACGGCATCCGGCCGAGCTCGCAGCTCGATGCGGTCCGGCTGCTGCGCAAGCGCGGCATCGACCCCTTTGCGCGGTCGACCATGCTGGAGTTGGTGCGCGCCGACCCGCCACCCGAGGCCGCTGCCGAAGCGCCCGCCCCCGCTGCGGAGGCCGAAGGCACCGGCCGCGCGCTGGCGCTGCGCAAGTCCAAGGCCCCCGCCAAGCGCGAAGCGTCAAGGCTGCCGGATGCCGCCGGCAAGGCGCGGCTGGACAAGCTCGCCGCCGAACGCGAGGCCGAGGTCGCGCGCGTTCAGGCCGGTATCGCGCGGCGCCGCCGGCGCCGGATGGCGCTGCTGGCCGCCCGGCTCGCGGTGTTCGTGGCCTTGCCGACCTTCATCGTCGGCTATTATTTCGCCGTTCTGGCCACGCCGCTCTACGCGACGCAATCGGAATTCGTGATCCAGCAGGCCGAGCCGGCCATGTCCGGCGCCGGCGGCCTCGAGGGCATGATGCCCGGGGCGGGCGCGCTGGGGCTTGGCCCCTCGCAGGATTCGGTGACCGTGCAGGGGTTCCTGCAATCGCGCGGCGCGATGCGGCGGCTCGACGCCGAGGAAGGCTTCCGGGCGCATTTCTCGGACCCGTCGATCGATGCGCTGCGCCGGCTTGCCCCCGACGCCTCGGACGAGGCGATGTATCGGCTCTATCAGCGCCATGTGCAGATCGGGTTCGACCCCACCGAAGGCATCGTCCGGCTTGAAGTTCTGGCCACAACCCCCGAAGACAGCGAGCGTTTTGCCCGCGCACTGATCTCCTATGCCGAAGAGCAGGTGGACCTGATGACCGCGCGCATGCGCGACAGCCAGATGGCGGACGCCCGCGACAACCTGGCCGAGGCGGAGGAGAGCATGCGCGCCGCGCGCCGCGACGCCGTCGAACTGCAGGAACGGTTCGCGGTGCTCTCGGGCGAGGTCGAGGTGTCGATGATCTCGCAGCAGATCATCACGCTCGAGACCGAACTCAGCCAGGCGCGGCTGGCGCTGCAGGACCTGCAGGCGAACCTGCGGCCCAACCCCGCGCGGGTGGAGCGGTTGCAGCGCCGGGTGAGCAACCTCGAAGACGAGATCGCCACGCTGCGCGGCTCGATGACCCAGGGCGACGCCGAAGGGACATCGCTCGCGCGCATCCAGAGCGAACTGATCATGGCCGAAGCCGATGTCCAGACGCGTCAGATGCTGCTGTCACAAGCGCTTCAGGCGCTCGAAAGCGCGCGGATCGAGGCCGGTCGCCAGGTGCGCTATCTGTCGCTGAGCGTCGAGCCCATCGCCCCCGACGAACCCAGCCACCCGCGCGCGTTCGAGAGCACCGCGCTTGCCTTCCTGGTCTTCGGAGGGGTCTATCTGCTGCTGGCGATGACCGCGTCGATCCTGCGCGAACAGGTCTCGGGGTGATGCATGAAGCCGAGTGCCTTCAGAGGCTTGCGCGACGTTATTCAACCGTGACCGATTTCGCCAGATTGCGCGGCTGGTCGACATCCGTGCCGCGCGCGACGGCGGTGTGATAGGCCAGCAGCTGCGCCGGAACCGCGTAGACGATGGGGGCAAGCAGCGGGTCGAGCGCGGGCATCGGCAGGCTGTGCGGCACCTCGCCGGCCTGGGCCAGCCCCACGGGGTCCGAGATCAGCAGCACCTGCCCGTTGCGCGCCAGAACCTCGTGCATGTTCGACACGGTCTTGTCGAACAGCGCATCGTGCGGCGCCATCACCACCACCGGCACCTGCTGGTCGATCAGCGCGATGGGGCCGTGCTTGAGTTCGCCCGCCGCATAGCCTTCGGCGTGGATATAACTGATTTCCTTCAGTTTCAGCGCGCCTTCGAGTGCCAGCGGGTACAGCGGACCGCGGCCCAGGAACAGCACGTCGCGCGCCTCGGCCAGCGCTTCGGCGAGCGTCGCGATCGCCGCGTCGCGCGCGATGGCCTGCGCCACCAGCTCGGGCAGCGCGGCGAGCGTTTCCAGACGCTCGGCCAGCGCGCCCGCGTCCAGCCGCCCGCGCTGTTCGGCCGCGCGCAGCGCCAGCATCAGCAGCACCGTCAGCTGCGCGGTGAACGCCTTGGTCGAGGCCACGCCGATTTCGGGCCCCGCATGGATCGGCACCGCCACATCGGCCTCGCGCGCGATGGACGAGCTCGGCACGTTCACCACCGCCACGCTGCGCGCCACCTTGCCGGCCGTGTGGCGCAGCGCGGCGAGCGTGTCGGCGGTTTCGCCCGACTGGCTGATCAGCACGACCACGTCGCCGGGGGTCAGCACCGGGTCGCGGTAGCGGAATTCGGACGCGATATCGCACTCCACGGGCAGCCCGGCCAGTTGCTCGAACCAGTATTTCGCCACCTGGCCCGCATAATGCGCCGTCCCGCAGGCGACCAGCACCACGCGGCTGGCGGTGGTGAAATCGACCCCCTCGGGCAGCGCCAGCGAGCGCCCGTCGGGCGCGGTGTGCGCGGCGAGCGTGGCGCGCAGCACCGAGGGCTGCTCGGCGATTTCCTTGGCCATGAAGTGGCGGTGCCCGGCCTTGTCGACCTGAAACTGGTCGGCGCCGATCTCGGTCAGCGGGCGCTGCACGGGGCGGCCGTCGATGTCCGAGATCGTCACGCCCGCGCGGGTCAGCACCGCCACGTCGCCCTCGTCCAGATAGGTGACGCGATTGGTCAGCGGCGCCAGCGCGATGGCGTCCGAGCCCAGATACATCTCGCCCGCGCCATGCCCCACGGCCAGCGGCGAGCCCTTGCGCGCACCGATCAGCAGGTCGGGGTGATCCTGAAACAGGAACACCAGCGCGAAGGCGCCATCCAGCCGCGCCAACGTGGCCCGCGCCGCCGTCTCGGGGTCCATCCCGGCGCCGAGATGCCGCGCGGTGAGCTGCACGATGGTCTCGGTGTCGGTGGCGCTTTCGAAATTCGCGCCCTCGGCGGTGAGCTCGTCGCGCAGGGTGCGGAAATTCTCGATGATGCCGTTATGGACCACCGACACGCGCCCGGCGTGATGGGGATGGGCGTTTTCCACCGTCGGCGCGCCGTGGGTGGCCCAGCGGGTGTGCCCGATCCCGACACGGCCGGGCAGCGGGTCATGCACCAGCAGGTCCGACAGCGCCCAGAGCTTGCCCACCGCGCGGCGGCGGTCCAGCGCCCCGTCGGCGCGCAGCGTCGCGATCCCGGCGCTGTCATAGCCGCGGTATTCCAGCCGCCGCAGCGCGTCCAGGATGATCGGCGAGACCTCGTGCTGTCCCAGGATGCCCACGATTCCGCACATGATCTCAGCCCTTTCCGCCCTTCGCCTTCGCCGCGCGCAGCCGCGCCATCAGCCGCGCCGCAAGCCCCGGCCGGGTCTCCTGCCGCGCCCGCCCCAGCGCCAGCGCGCCGTCGGGCACATCCTCGGTGATGACCGACCCCGACCCCGTCAGCGCCCCGGCGCCCACGCGCACCGGCGCGACGAGCATCGTGTCCGAGCCGATGAAGGCCCCGGCACCGATCTCGGTGCGGTGCTTGAACACCCCGTCATAGTTGCACGTCACGGTGCCCGCGCCGATATTCGCCCCCGCGCCGACATGCGCGTCGCCCAGATAGCTCAGGTGGTTGGCCTTGGCCCCGGCCTCGAGCACGGCGTTCTTGACCTCGACGAAATTGCCCACGCGCACATCCTCGGCCAGTTCGGCGCCCGGGCGCAGGCGCGCATAGGGGCCGACCACCGCGCCACGGCTGACATGCGCGCCTTCCAGATGCGAGAACGCCCGGATCACCGCGCCGCTTTCGACCGTGACGCCGGGGCCGAACACCACATGCGGCTCGATCACCGCGTCGCGCCCGATCACCGTGTCGGCGGCAAAGAACACCGTGTCGGGCGCCACCAGCGTCACGCCATCGTCGAACGCCTGCGCGCGCATCCGCGCCTGCAGCGCAGCCTCGGCGGCGGCAAGCTCGGCGCGGGTGTTGATGCCCAGCGTCTCGGCCTCGGCGCAGCGCACGACGCCGGCCGACAAGCCTCGCGCGCGCGCCACCGCGACGATATCGGTCAGGTAATACTCGCCCGCGGCATTGTCGTTGCCCACCGCGTCGATCAGGTCGAACAGCACCGCGCGGTCGGCGCAGACCAGCCCGGAATTGCACAGGGCGATCGCGCGTTCCTCGGCGGTGGCGTCCTTGAACTCGACGATCCGCGCCAGTGCCTCGCCCGCCATCACCAGCCGGCCGTAGCGGCCCGGATCGGCGGCCTCGAAGCCCAGCACGACCAGGTCGTGGCGCGCACGCGCGTCGGCCAGCGCCTGCAGCGTCTCGGCGCCCACGAACGGCGTGTCGCCATAAAGGACCACCACGTCCCCCGCCTGCCCGTCGAGCGCGGCGCGCGCCTGCGCGACGGCATGCGCGGTGCCCAGTTGCTCGGTCTGTTCGACGACCACCGCCTCGGGGTCCTCGTCCGCGACCACCGCGCGCACCTGCGCCGCGCCGTGCCCGGCCACGACCACCACGCGTGCCGGCTCCAGCACCGCCCCCGCGCGCAGCGCGTGCACCACCAACGGCACGCCGCCCAGCGGGTGCAGCACCTTGGGCAGGTCCGAGTTCATGCGGGTTCCCTGCCCCGCAGCAAGGATCACGAGCGATCGGGTCATCTGTGCGGCGTCTCCGGTCGGAATGGGCGGCGATGCGGCATCGCGGCACCCGTTATTCCCGGATGCGTCGGCGGATGCAACGCCGCCGCCGTTCACGCCCGGTTTCACGCTGCAACACGCGCGGCGCTGCATCGCGGGCGTTTGCGCTTGACGCGCATCAAGGAACCGCCCACCAACTGAGGGCATCTTGCGCGGGGCCGCCACGCAACACCCTGAGGAGGAGAGCCATCATGTACAATCGCATCATCTGCGCCGTGGATCTGAGCAACGCCGCGCAGAGCAAGGCGCTGCTCGAGCGCGCCGCGAAGCTGCTCAGCGCTGGCGGCGAGATCCGGCTTCTGCACGTGCTCGAAGAGGTGCCGAGCTACATCGCCGCCGAATTGCCGCGCGACCTTGCCGACCGGCGCGAGGCCGAGACGCGCGTGGAGCTCAAGGCGATGATCGCCGGGGTCGAGGCGCGCGTCGCCCCCGAGGTCCGCACCGGCGCGGCCTCGGCGCAGATCCTCGACTCCGCCGCGGACAGCGACGCCGAGCTGATCATGATCGCCTCGCACAAGCCCGGCATGAGCGACTATTTCATCGGCTCGACGGCCGCGCGCGTGGTGCGTCACGCGCAGTGTTCGGTGCTGATCGTCCGCGTCTGAGCCGCCGCGACCGCGCGTCAATCCGCTGGCGAGTGCGGTCATGCTGCGTTACGGTGCAGGCCGAGACACACCACCGAGGGAGCCGGAAAATGTATGATACCATCGTGATCGCCGCCGCGCTGTTCAGCAAGGGCGAGACCACCCGCGACCTGATCGAGAAGGCCAAGCCGATGCTGAATGACGGCGGCAAGCTGGTGCTCGTGCACGTGCTCGAGGAGGTGCCGCGCTATGTCGCCCCGCAGATCCCCAAGGAACACCTGACCGCCCACCAGCGCGAGGTTCAGGACACGCTCGAAGAGCTTGCGAAAAGCGCCGGCGACACCCCGTGCGAGGTGGTGGTGCGGTCGGGGACGCCGTCCATGGGCATTCTGGGCACCGCGAAGGAAAAGAAGGCCGATCTGATCATGATCGCCTCGCACAAGCCCGGATTCAGTGACTATTTCATCGGTTCGACCGCCGCGCGGGTGGTGCGGCATTCGCCGATCTCGGTGCTTGTGCTGCGCTGATCCACCGCGGCCCGGCGCCCGTCGGGCTGCCGGGCGCCCCTCATGTTCGGAGACACCCCATGTTCGAATCGATCGTCGTTGCCGCGGCACTGTTCAACAAGGGCGCGACGTCGCGCGGCCTGATCGAGAAGGCAGCGCGCATGCTCAAGCCCGGCGGCAGCATCACGCTGGTGCATGTGATGGACGAACTGCCCACCTACATGGCCGCCGCGGTCAGCAAGGAGCAGCTCTCCAGACACCGCAAGGCGGTGCGCGAGCAGCTCGAATCGCTTGCGGCCTCGGCACGGGGCAAGCAGGTCGATATCGATCTGCGCACCGGCCGCCCATCGACCGGGATCCTCGAATGCGCGAAGGAGTGCAACGCCGATCTGATCATGATCGCCTCGCACAAGCCCGGATTCAGTGACTTTTTCATCGGCTCGACCGCAACGCGCGTGGTCCGGCACGCCCCCGTCGCGGTGCTGGTCTCGCGGCGACATAGCTGAGCCGGCCAACGTCGCATACGGACCTTTCCAGCGCCGCGCCGACGGTTATGTATCGTGCAGTCCGGTCCTTACTCCAGGAGCACATCGCATGACCGATCCGCTGGTGATCTTCACCCCCTCGGGCAAGCGCGGGCGCTTCCCCGTCGGCACGCCCGTGCTGAGCGCAGCGCGGCAGCTGGGCGTGGATCTCGACAGTGTGTGCGGGGGGCGTGGCATCTGCTCGAAGTGTCAGGTCGCTCCGGGGGTGGGCACGTTTTCCAAGCACGGTGTGACGGTGGAACCGGGCGCGCTGTCGGTGTGGAACGCGGTCGAACAGCGCTACAAGGACAAGCGCGGCATGATCGACGGGCGGCGGCTGGGCTGTCAGGCGCAGATCATGGGCGATGTGGTGGTCGACGTGCCCCCCGAAAGCCAGGTGCACCGGCAGGTGGTGCGCAAGGCCGCCGCCGCGCGCGACATCGTGATGGACCCCGCCACCCGGCTTTACTATGTCGAGGTTGCCGAGCCCGACATGCACGAGCCCAGCGGCGACTTCGAACGCCTCGCCGCTGCGCTCGAAAAGCAGTGGGACATCAGGGATATCCGTGCGGGTCTTGATGTGATGCGCAAACTTCAGCCGACCCTGCGCAAGGGGGCGTGGGCCGTCACCGTGGCGCTCTGGCGCGACCATCGCGGCGGGCCGGCCGAGGTGCTCGACCTCTGGCCCGGTCTGCGCGAGGCACCGCTTTACGGCATGGCGATCGATCTGGGCTCCACCACCATCGCCGCGCATCTGGTCGAGTTGCGCACCGGCGCGGTCGTCGCCTCGAACGGGGTGATGAACCCCCAGATCCGGTTCGGCGAGGATCTGATGAGCCGCGTCAGCTACGCCATGATGAACCCCGGCGGCGATACCGAGATGACCCGCGCGGTGCGCGAGGGCATGGACCGCCTGATCGCCGAGACCGCGGCCGAGGCGGGGATCGAGGCGCGCGAGATCGTCGAGGCCGTCGTGGTCTGCAACCCGGTCATGCACCACCTGTTTCTGGGCATCGACCCGGTCGAGCTTGGCCAGGCGCCGTTTGCGCTGGCGACCTCGGACGCGGTGACCCTGGGCGCGCGGGAGGTCGATCTGCGCGAACTCAACCCCGCCGCGCGGCTGTATCTGCTGCCCTGCATCGCGGGCCATGTCGGCGCCGATGCCGCCGCCGTCGCGCTGTCCGAGGCGCCCGACCGGTCCGACGATCTGGTGCTCGTGGTGGATGTCGGCACCAACGCCGAGATCCTGCTGGGCAACCGCGACCGCGTGCTGGCGTGCTCCTCGCCCACGGGTCCCGCGTTCGAGGGCGCGCAGATCAGCTCGGGCCAGCGCGCCGCCCCCGGCGCGATCGAGCGCATCACCATCGACCCCGAGACCCGCGAGCCGCGCTTCAAGGTGATCGGCTGCGATCTGTGGTCCGACGAGCCCGGCTTCACCGACGCCACCGCGGCGACCGGCGTCACCGGCATCTGCGGCTCGGGCATCATCGAGGCGGTGGCCGAGATGCGCATGGCCGGGATCGTCGATGCCGCCGGCCTGATCGGCGGCCCCGCGCAGACGGGGACCGCGCGGTGCGAAGCTGACGGGCGCACCCACGCCTATCTGATCCACGATGCCAGCGCCGAGGGCGGGTCGCGCATCACCGTAACACAGGGCGATATCCGTGCGATTCAATTGGCGAAATCGGCGCTCTACGCCGGTGCGCGCCTGCTGATGGACGAGCTCGGCGTCGACCGCGTGGACCGCGTGGTGCTGGCCGGCGCGTTCGGCGCGCATATCTCGACCAGGCACGCCATGGTGCTGGGCATGATCCCCGACGCGCCGCTCGAGCGTGTGACCAGCGCCGGCAACGCCGCCGGGACCGGCGCGCGCATCGCGCTGTGCAACATCGCTGCCCGCGCCGGGATCGAGGAGACCGTGCGCCGCATCCACAAGGTCGAAACCGCGATCGAACCGCGCTTTCAGGAGCATTTCGTCAACGCCAGCGCCCTGCCGCACGCGGTCGATCCGTTCCCCGAGCTTGCTCGCGTGGTCACCCTGCCGCAGGTCAGCCACAACACCGGCGGCGAGGGCGGCGGGCGCCGGCGACGGCGCAGCGCCTAGCGTGGGGCGAGCGCGGCGCCGGGTGCTGCGGCGTTCTCCAGCAGCGCCTGCACGTAAGTGGCGACCGAGCGGAAGCAGATCACCGTGATCTCGGCGTCACCCGAGCGCCACAGCGCCACCGCCGCCTGCGCCGCGCGGGTGCGGCGGATCTCGGCCTCGCCCAGCCGCGCGATGTCCACGGGGGCCAGCTTCATCACCACCTCATCGGCGCGCCGGCCGCTCAGCGTGAACATCGCGCGCGCGTCGGACACGTCGGCGAGCGTGGCGAAGCTGTTCGCCAGCGCCTCGCGCAGCGCGGCAAGCACGCGCGCGGTGTCGGCGGGCGGGACCATGACCAGTAGCTCGTCGGGCGACATCCAGGCCACATGCGCGGACCCGGCGCGCGTGATCGCGCGCTGGCCCGGGACCTTGACGCCCAGCCCCGTTTCCAGCGCCTGCGCCAGCGCCGGATCGTCGAGCGCCGCGCGCAGGGTGATCATGCCGCGCGCGGGGGCCGCGGTCACCCGCACCATGCCTGCGTCATCCATCGATGCGCGCTCCTTTCCTGTCGAACACCACCGGGTCCACGATCCGCGCCCTGATCCGTGCCTCGTTCGGGCCGGCGAAGCGCAGCACCTCGCCCATCCGGTCGGGGCCGCGATGGACCAGTCCCAGCGCGATGCCGCGTCCCAATGTCGCCGAGTAGTAGCTTGATGTGACACGCCCTTCGGTGTTGATCTGGCCGTTTGCATTGCGCTCGCCGGCGATCGCCAGCGCGCCGTGCGGCAGCACCGACCCGTCGAGCGTTTCCAGCCCCACCAGCTTCCAGCGGTCGGGGTCGGTCATGCCGCTGCGCTCCATCCCGCGCTTGCCCAGGAAGTCGGTCTTCTTCTTGCTGATCGCCCAGTTCAGGCCCATATCCTGCGGGATCACCGTGCCGTCGGTCTCGTCCCCGATCATGATGAAGCCCTTTTCGGCGCGCAGGATATGCAGCGCCTCGGTCCCGTAGGGCATGACGCCCAGATCCGCGCCCTCGGCCAGCAGCCTGTCCCACAGCGCGCGGCCCTGCCCGGCGGGCACCGCGACCTCGAAGCTCAGCTCGCCCGAGAAGCTGATGCGGAACACCCGCGCCGGGATGCCGCCCAGCGTGCCCTCGGTCCAGGCCATGAAGGGCAGCGCCTCGCGGCTCAGATCCATCCCGCCCAGGCGTTCAAGCAGCGTGCGCGCCCTGGGGCCGACCACGGCGATCTGCGCGAACTGCTCGGTCAGGTTGACGGTGTG
>PUOA01000136.1 GCA_003551925.1 Paracoccaceae bacterium | reverse complement strand
GGAGCGCCCGCCAGCGCCGGCATCGCAACCAGCGCGGCTGCCGCAGCGGAAAGACTTGTTCGGATCATGTCGCTCCTCCTGTTGACCAACCGTATACGCTCGCACGCAGCGGCTGGATCATCACGAAAGCATCATGCGACGGCATGTGCAACCGCGCATTGCTTCCACAGCGTGGTCAGCGCGGTGACCAGATGGTCGATATCGGCGTCGCTGTGCAGCGGTCCGGGCGTGATGCGCAGCCGCTCGGTGCCCTTGGGCACGGTGGGATAGTTGATCGGCTGCACATAGATCCCCCATTCCTGCATCAGGATGTCGCTGATCTGGCGGCACTTGACCGGATCGCCGATCATCACCGGGATGATGTGGCTTTCGTTGGGGATATGCGGAATGCCGATCGCATCGAAGCGGGCGCGCAGTTGCGCCACGCGCGCGGCCTGCGCCCGGCGCTCGACATCCGATGCCTTGAGGTGGCGCACCGACGCGGTGGCCGCGGCGGCCACTGCCGGCGGCAGCGCGGTGGTGAAGATGAAGCCGCTGGCGAAGGAGCGGATGAAGTCGCACATCGCCTCGGAGCCCGTGACGTAGCCGCCCATCACGCCGAAGGCCTTGCCCAACGTCCCCTCGATCAGGGTGATGCGGTCGGCGAGCCCGCGCGCTTCGGACACGCCGCCGCCGCGGGGGCCGTACATGCCGACCGCGTGCACCTCGTCAAGATAGGTCATCGCGCCGTGGGCCTCGGCGACCTCGACGATCTCGCGCATGGGGCAGATGTCGCCATCCATGGAATAGACCGATTCGAAGGCCACGATCTTGGGCCGGTCGCCCACCGCCTTGAGCTTGCGGTCGAGATCGCGCCAGTCGTTGTGTTTCCAGAGCACCTTGTCGGCGCGGCTGTGGCGGATGCCCTCGATCATCGAGGCGTGGTTCTTCTCGTCCGACAGGATCACCGCATTCGGAATGCGCGCGCCCAGCGTGCTCAGCGCCGCCCAGTTCGACACATAGCCGCTGGTGAACAGCAGCGCCGCCTCCTTGCCGTGCAGATCGGCAAGCTCGCCTTCAAGCACCCTGTGCAGGTGGTTGTTCCCCGAGATGTTCCGCGTCCCGCCCGCGCCGGTGCCGCATTCCTGCACCGTATCGACCATCGCGCCCACCACATCCGGGTGATGCCCCATGCCCAGATAGTCGTTCGAGCACCACACGGTGACCTCGGCCTCGCCCGTGGCGTCGAAATGGCGGACCTTCGGAAAGGCGCCGCATTTGCGTTGCAGCTCGGCGAAGATACGGTAGTTCCCTTCGGATTTCAGGGTGTCGAGCTGGCTCTGGAAGTGGCGCTCAAAGTCCATGGCTGTCCTCGTGCAGTCTTTTTGGTTGGGGTTGGGGCGCATCCGGCAGCAGCCAGCGCCAGAGTTTGTCGTCGCGCACACGCCAGACCATGAACCAGTGCTCCAGCAGTGCCAGCGCGCTCAGCGCGGCCAGCAGCGTGAAGCCCACGGTCGCGCCCGGGGTCTGCGCGGCGATGATGCGTTCGATGAAACAGCCCGTGGTCAGCGCCAGCAGCGTCACCGAGAAAGGAAAGAACCCCGACACCGGGCCTTGCCGGAAATACCCCGACAGATGCGCCAGCGGCGACGGCAGGAAATCGGTGTTGATCCGCGGCACGCCCAGAAACAGGTTGAGCTTGGCCGAGATCCGCGCCGCGAACAGCAGCGCGAAGGTGTAGAAGGCGAACGGGTTCGCCGCGCCAAGGCTCGCCACCGCCAGCGCCAGCAGCGTGGCCACCAGGGCGAGTTCATGCCAGGCGATGGTGCCGAACGCCGCCCAGAAGCGCCGCGCGCCGGTGATCCCCGGCGGGCAGGGCCGCGCGTTGGGGCCGGTGATGACGCCCGACAGGAACGCCAGCTCGATCCACCCCCACAGCGCCAGCGCCGACACGAAGCCCAGCCACACCGCCGACGCCGACGCGTCGCCCAGCGTGGCGTTCACGCCCAGCACACCCGCGGCGAAGAGCGGCAGCCCCAGCAGCACCGACAGCACATGCGCGTCCGGCCCCTGCCGGTCGGCGACATGCACCCGCCACAGCAGCACGCCCGTCGCCGCCCACCACAGGATGAGCGCGGAGAGAGCGGCGAAGAGCGGGCTGTCGAGCATGGGTGTCACGTCCTTGGAGGTGTCGGGCGCGGGCGACCGGCGCCGCCCGCAGCCATACTCAATACGCCGGCTCGAGCCGGACGCTTTCGGGCGGCGTGTTCTTCTTCACGGGGATCGTGTAGAGCGACACGAACGCCCAGCCCGCCTGCGCGCCCGAGGTCAGCTTGCCCAGCATCCGCGCAAGCCCGGTCTGCTTCTCGGCGGCTTCCATCTTGCGGAAGGCGCGTTCCATCCGCTTGAGGTTGGGCATCCAGCGCGGGTGGTCGATGTCCAGTTCCACCGGGAACACCTGCCGCGCGATTTCCGAGGTCTTGCGGAACACTTCCTGATCGTACCAGTCGATGTCGACGCCCATTGCCTCGTGGAACGCGGGGCGGGCGTGGTCGCGGACATACATCGTCGAATAGACCGCGGTCAGAAAGAACCGGATCCACAGCTTGTTGACGAAGCTCTGCGTCAGCTTGGGGTCGGTGCGCATCAGCAGCGCGAACGCCTCGCCGTGGCTGAACTCGTCGTTGCACCACTCACGGAACCACTTGAAGATCGGGTGGAAGCGCTTGTCGGGGTTCGCCTCCAGGTGGCGATAGATGGTGATGTAGCGCGCATAGCCGATCTTTTCCGACAGATAGGTGGCGTAATAGATGAACTTGGGCCGGAAATAGGTGTATTTCTTCGACTTTGTCAGAAACCCGAGGTTCACCGCCACGCCCGCCTCGCGCAGCGCGTCGTTGATGAAGCCCGCATGGCGCGCCTCGTCGCGTGACATGTAGCTGAACAGCTCGCAGATATCGGGGTTCTTGCCGCGGCGCTTCATCTCCTTGTAAAGCACGCAGCCCGAGAATTCGGCGGTGCAGCTCGACACCAGAAAGTCGATCAGCTCGGCCTTGAGCTTGGGCTCCATGCCGTCCCAGTCGATGTTGTCCCACTCCTCGGTTTTCTTGAAGTGGCCCTTGTTGGGGTCGGAGCGCATCTGCGCCAGCAGGTCGTCCCAGTCTTCGCGCACGGAACTCACGTCGATCCGGTCGAGCTCGTCGAAATCGGTGGTATAGAAGCGCGGGTTCAGCAGCGTGGTCTCGGTGGCCATCGCCGTGGTGTCGAAACGGTCCGCGATCTCGGCGTGGAGCTCGTCATGCGCGGTCTCGGGGGCGGTGTTCTGGATGTTCATGCCGCTTTCTCCTGCTCAAGCGCCAGATCCTCGGAGAACGAGAACTCGCACAGTTCGATGAATTCGAAATCGCCCGTCAGCCGCGTCCACAGCCGTTCCAGCGCGGTGGCGCGGGTGATGGTGGCGACCCGGTCCTCCGAGATCACCTCGCCCCAGGCGGCCATCACCGGCGGGCCCTGGACCAGGACCTCGTCGCCCGGGTGGATCACCGAGCCGTCGTTGAAGCGGACATGCGCATGAAGCGCCTCGAAGCGGTGCGACACCTCGACGGTGCAGGGCACGGTTTCGGTCTTTCGTGCAAAGAGTGGCATGGTTTGGTTCCCTTTTTTGTCGTCAGTCTTTTTGTCGGCAGTCTTTTTTGGTCGTTGGTCGTGCGGGTCGTCCTTGGTTCAGTTCAGTTTCTGCAGAAGCCGTTCGAACGCGGCCTTGTTCTCGTTGCCGAACGCGCCCAGCTCGACCCGGTAGTCGGTGTAGGCGTCGATCGCGCTCAGCCGCCCGTTCTCGAACGCGACGATGCGCAGCGGCTTCTCGATCGAGACACCGTGCAGCATGCGTTTGCGCTGCAGGCCGTTCTCGATGACGGTAATGAAACCCCCATGCGCCAGGTCGGCAACCACGCGGCCGGTGTCGTCCATCACGGTGACGGCCTGCGCGTCATGCCCGATCAGCACGATGTTGTATTCGGCGGCGATGGCGCCGTCGGTGGGAGTGGCCACCAGCGGCCGGTCGGTCAGCACCGCGCCGGTGACCAGCACCAGCGACGCCAGCGCCAGCGCGAACATGCCCTTGATCAGCGGCATGGGGATCATGTCGTTGCGGTCTTCGCGCTTGAAGCCGGGGGTGCGCGGGGGCGCGGTGTTGGGGTCGGTGGTCATCTCGGGCTCTCCGGTCATTCGGCGGGAACAGCGGCGGGGATCGGTGCGCGCGCCGGAGCGGGGCGCGGCGCGGCGCGCTCCACCACGGGTTCGGCCAGGCGTGCCTCGGCAGCGTCGGCCAGCATCGCAGCCACGCCCTCGGCGTCGGGGATGCAGCGCAGCGCAGGCTTGGTGACGCGCACATGACCTGGGCGCAGATGCGGCCACAGCACCAGATACGAGAACTTGGTCTCGCCCAGCGTCTCCAGCGCGATGGTGCCGGTGCCGCCCTTGCGCAGGTCCAGATCGGCGTTGGCGATCTGCCGGAACGGCAGGTTCAGCGTCACGGTCAGCGCCGCGCCGATGCGCATCGCCACCCGCGCCGAGGTGATGGTGTAGACGGTGGCGCGCGCCTGCGCCCAGGCCAGCAGCATCACCACCGCCCAGGCCGCGACGCCGAGCGCGACATAGGGCAGCCCGAAGGCCAGCGCCCCGGCAAGCGCGGCCTCGGTCCAGCCGACGGCGGCGCGCCACACCACGACCAGCACGAAATAGCCGGTGATCCAGTTGATCTTGTAGGCCTCGCGTGCCAGCGCCCAGGTGTCGGGCCGACCCTGCCACAGCACCACCTCGCTCTTGGGCGGGCGCTCCGGCAGTCCGGGCACGGGCTCGAATGCGAAATCGTCATGTGACATGGGTCGGTCCTTTTCGTCGTCGTGTCGGGGCTCAGGCGGGCTTGTTGACGGCCGCGCCCAGGATGCCGAGCTTCGACCAGATGCTCACCCGGTTTTCGGTGCGATACAGGTAGCCGGCGGCGTAGTAGCCCGAGATCTTGTCTTCCTCGAGCTTGGTCACCTGGCCGGGCTGCGCGATCTTCGGCACGCCCGCAAAGGCGGCCTTGTCGAGCGAGTTGACCATCACGTGGTTGGCCTTGATGCGCGCCATGGTCATCGGCACCAGCCGCTTCGAGCCATCCTCGAGCTCGATCTCCAGGTAGCGGACGAGTTGCTCGGGCACGTCGACCCACATGTCCGAGATGGTGCCCACGGTTTCCAGATCGTGGCCCTTGACCGGCAGCCCGCGCGGGTCCCGCCCGGCGGCGACCGAGAAGTCGCCGCTCACCGCCATCGGCTGGATCTTCGGGTGACCATGCGCGTCCAGTTCGGGCGCGTCGGCGCGCATCGCGTAGGAGGCAGGCCCCACGCCGTCGGCCATCGGGTCGCCGGTGGGCACGAACGGGAAGCCGCCATTCTCCGAGGTCCGCGCCAGCGCCAGCTCGCGGCCCTCGCGCATGTCGTTGGGTGCCTTGAACTCGCCGCCGTGGTAAAGGTTGAAGGTCTTGGGCTCGGGCACCGGCAACAGCGAGTTGGCCGGGCTGCCATCCTCGTTTTCCAGCGGGTAACCCTCGCGCATGTTCTCACGCTGGATGTAGATGATCAGCGCGGCAAAGAAGCCCCAGAACAGATACAGCGAGACAAGCGCCAGATCGAAATTGCCGAAGAAAATCCAGCCATAAGGGGTGTCCATAGTCAGTCCTCCAGTGGGATGTCAGGTCGGAAAATCGGCAAGGCCGATCCGGCGTGAACGAGGGGTTTGCGAAGTGGTTTCAG
>PUOA01000172.1 GCA_003551925.1 Paracoccaceae bacterium | reverse complement strand
CTGCGCGCGCTTGCCGCGCCGGGGGCGCGTGCGCGCCCGGATCTCGCCCGCACCGCCGCCGAGGCGCAGCGCACCGCCGATCCCGACATTCCCCATGCGCCAGGCTGGCCCGAGCAGCGCGCCGCCACCGATGCCGCGATCGCGCTGCTCGACGCCGCGCGCGCCGATCCGGGCGCGGCGCAGGGCGCCGCGCTCGAGGCGCTGGCGGAGCCGTTGCGCGGGCTGGCGGGGGCGGGGTTCTACGGCGCCGGGCTCGGGGTGGCGCTCATGTCGGATCTGCTGGCTGCCGGCGCGAACCGAACGGCAGGGCGGCTCGCGGAATTGCTCGAACCGCTGCTTGCGCAGGGGGCGGGCGCGGCGATGGCGGCGCATCCGCATATGCGCGCCGCCGCCGCGCGGCTGCACGCCCATGATGCGGCGCCTGCGCGGCGGATGCGGGCGGTGCTGCCGCCCGATCTGCAGGCGGTGCCGGCGCGTCCGGAAGGGGCGGCGGATCTGTCGGCGCCGGCGCTGTTCGATGCGCTGGTGGTGGTGTGTTCGACGCGCGCCGGGCTCGAGACGCGACTGCCGGCGCTGCGCGCGGGCTGGCTCGGGGCGCTCGCCGAACTCGGCGTCCCGCATCTCGTGGCGGTCGGGGGGAAGCGCACGCAGCGGCGCGGGGAGGTGCTCGAGCTCGCGGTGCCTGATACGCCGGGGGCGCGGCCGCGCAAGATCCTCGCGCTCGTGGACTGGGTGCGGCGCAACACCGATGCGGGCCATCTGATCAAGATCGACGATGATTGCGAACTCGATGTCGCGGCCGTGTTTCGCAACCAGAGCTACCGCGCCCATGCCTGGTACGGCCGCCCCGTCAGCGTGGCGCCGCCGCCCTTCGAGAAGCTGCCGCGCGGGCTGATCCATGCCGATGGCAGCACCGGCTACAGCCTCGACCGCGACGCGATGACCCGGCTGGCCGAGATCGCGGCGACGCCGCGCGGGCAATGGCTGACGGCGGGGGCGTATCGCGAGGACCGGCTCGTGGGCGCGCTTCTGGCCGAGGCGGGGATCGCCCCCGGCGGCACGGATTACGCGACCGCGTGCTTTCGCCCGCCCCGCCCCGGCGGGGTGGCCGTGGCGCAGGGGGCGGCGGGGTTTCTGCCCGATGTGCAGGGGGTGACCAAGGTCGTGCATCACGGCGCGGCGCGCGCGGCCACGGCGGCGCGGCGCGTGCCGGGGGTTCTGCTGCCGCGCCGGATCTGGCCCACCCATGCGCCGCCCCGGCTGGGCCCGGGCAGCAACGCGATGCAGCTTCTCAGCAGCGAGCGCCGCCTCGCCGCGGTGGCGGGCGCCGATTGCGCCGTCGTCGCGGTGACGCGCAACGAACGCGCGATGCTGGGGCATTTCCTCGCCCATTACCGCCGGCTCGGCGTGGGCGGTTTCCTGATCGTGGACAACCTCTCAGATGACGGCACGACCGAGCGCCTGCTCGCCGAACCGGACGTGGCCCTGTTCAGCGCCGACACCGCGTTTCGCGACGCCGTGCAGGGCACCGACTGGAAGGTCGCGCTCATGGCGCATTACCGGGTCGGGCGCTGGACGCTGGTGGCCGATGCCGACGAGCTCCTGCTCTATCCGGGCATGGAGCGGGCGCGGCTGCCGGATTATCTCGCCGGGGCGGCGTTCGCCGATGCCGACGCGGTGCGGGTGCACATGCTCGACATGTATCCGCGCGGGCCGCTTGCCGGGGCGGCGCTGCGCACCGATCCGTTCGCCGAGGCCGGTCATGTCGATCGTGACCCGTTCCGGCGCGAATCGCTGGCGCGCGGCCCCTTCGGCGACAGCCCCACCTGGACGAGCGCGGTGCGCCACCGGCTGATGCCGGGTGCGCGCCCCGAGCAGTTCGTCACCCAGAAGATCGCGCTGGTGAAATACGCCACCTGGATGCGCTTCTCGACCAGCCTGCACTACGCCGCCGAGATCGCGCTTGCCGCCCCCGAGCTTCTGTTCGCGCATTTCAAGTATCACGCCGCCTTTCACGCCAAGGCCGAGCAGGAGATCGCGCGCGGGCAGTATTACAACAATGCCGAGGAATACCGCATGTATCGCGACCTGCTCGCCTCGGGGGACGGGGTGATCTTCGATCCGGCGGTCTCGGTGGCGTGGCGCGACTGCGCGGCGGTGCGCGCGCTCATGCACAGCTGAGATGCCCGAGGGCGCGCTTGCCATCCTGCGCTCATGCAAGCAGGGTGCGCACAACCCCGCAGCTGCACAGCCCCGATGACCGCCGAACTCACCCTTCCCGATGCCGAAGCCGACCTGCTGCGCCATCACCTCGACCGGGCGCGGGTGGTGCTCGAATACGGCTCGGGCGGCTCGACGCGGCTGGCGGCGCAGATGCCCGGCAAGCTCGTCCTCAGCGTCGAGTCCGATCGCGACTGGGCAATCGCGCTGCAGGCCGAACTCGATGCCGCGGCGCTGCCCTCGCCGGCCATCGTGCAGCATGTGGACATCGGCCCCACCGGCGCATGGGGCCGTCCCCTCGATGCGCGGCAATGGCCGCGCTTTCACCGCTATGCGCTGACGATCTGGGATGCGCGGTATTTCCGCCATCCCGATCTCGTCTTCATCGACGGGCGCTTCCGTCCGGCCTGTTTCGCCGCCACCTGCCTGCGCATCACCCGGCCGGTGACGGTGCTGTTCGACGACTATGTCGAGCGGCCGGCCTATCACATCGTCGAGCGCATCGCGGCGCCGGTGGAGACGGTGGGCCGGATGGCGCGCTTCGAACTCGCCCCGGACGCCGTCGCGCGAGACGACATGAGCGCGCTCATCGGCCTGTTTTCCGAGGCGACCTATGCGGAGGACACGGAGCGCTACGCGGTTTGAGCCTCAGCCGCCGCGGGCGCGCACCGCGCGCATTGTCTCCACCGTCCTGCGCGCCGGGGCGGTGAGCTTCCAGAAGGTACTGTTGAGAAGCGCGTCGCGATGCGCGCGCGTATGCGCGAGCTCCTCGTCCAGCTCCCGTACACGCTGCTCGTGCCGTTCGGCGATCTGCGTCAGGGTCGCGATTTCCTGGAACCGCGCCTCGAGCTTGTCGGTTTCCGCGGCGAGGGTGGCGGTTTTATCCTCGAGTTCGCGGCGGGTCTCCGTGAGGGCGGCATCGCGCGCGGCGAGGGTCTCGGCGTGGTCGCGGCGTTCCTGCTCGCGCTCGGCGCGCAGGTTTTCGGCGTCGCGCTGCGCGGCGTCGCCCTGTGCGGTTCTTTCGGCGAGGGTGCGGGCGCGCTCCTCATGGGCGCGCGTGAGTTCGGCAAGTTCATCGAAGCGGCGGCGATGCTCCTGGCGCTCCTGCTCGAGGGTTGCGTTTTTCTCCTCGACTTCGCGGCGGGCCTCGGCAAGGGCGGCATCGCGCGCGGCGAGGGTCTCGGCGTGGTCGCGGCGTTCCTGCTCGCGCTCGGCGCGCAGCCCGTCGAGCTCGGCGCCGCGCGCGTCATGGGCCTGCTGCAGATCAAACAGCCGCGCCTGTAGCTCGGCGATCTGGGCGCTGCGCGCATCATAGGCCGCATCGCGCACGGCGAGCTTTTCCTCGACCTGGGCGCGCTGCGTCTCGGCGTCCTCAAGCGCCTTGTCGGCAGCCTCCTGCTTGCGGCGCGCGGCGGCGGCCTTGCCGGCCTCGGCGCGGCTGGCCCATTCATAGTGATGCGTCGCCCCGAGCCGCGAGAAGACGCGATGCACCTCGGTATAGCCCGGCATTCCCAGCGACAGCCGCGCCAGCTTGGCCAGCCGCGCCTCGCGTTCGGCGCCGTAGAGCACCGCCAGAAGCCCGTCCCCCCCCTCCAGCATGACCGTCGGGTAGGCCGCGGTGATGCGTTCGAGAAAGCTGCGCGCCGGCCCCTCGGCAAAGCGCGTCGTCACGCCGTGCAAGAGCACCACACCGCGGCGTGAGAGCTTGCACTTCCAGTCATGGGTCAGGCTGTCGAGCAGGCTCTCGTCGGGATCCATGTCGACATGCAGAAGATCGATGCTGCCATTCGGAAAACGGTGGACCGCCGCGCGCGGATCCTCGTGCACGAGCCGCGAGAAATCGGCGAACTGCTCGGCGTTGTGATTGCGCACCGCCTCGGGGATGGTGCCGCTCTCCGTCTCGGCCCAGGTATCGATGCCGTGGCAATGGGCATCGGAGTCGAGCTTGTCGAGCGCCTGGCAGGCGGCGAAATACGACACCCCCTCGCCGACGCCCAGCTCGACATAGGATTTCGGCCGGCACACCTCGATCAGCCAGAACAGGAAGGGCAGGTGGTGCAGGAAGGGCGACTTCCTGAGATACCGCGCGCGCCAGAACAGCATCCGCGTCGAGAGCGGGGTGACGATCTCGAGGGTCGGCGAATGGGGGGCCGTCTGCGCGGGGGCGGAGATCTCGTTGCTCATGCGGGCCTCGTCCGGGTGCCGGGATCGCGGTGGTGCAGCACGACGCAGCCGGTGATCGCGTGATACGGGAGCCCGGCGCCCGTGCGCAAGCGCGATCTCCCGCGCCCCAGGCAGGCGAAAGCCGGGCACGGCGACGGGGGTGCCGCGCTCATTGTTGCTGACATTGTCGCCATGGATCACCATGCACCAGCCCGGCCGCTCGCCATCCACCGTAACGACGGTGTCGAGCTCGATCATCCGGGTGTGCTCGCGATACATCACCGTGCGCACCGGGCCGCCGTTCAACGGCTCGACATAGGTGCCGAAGGCGGTGCGGGTGTACAGGTAGCTGCGGTAGCTTTCGGTCGCGACGACGTATTGCTGGCCCAGCGGGAAATTGAAATAGGCGCCCTCGGCCGACACCGCGGTGCGCCGCAGCGCCGCGTCGAGGCGTTCGAGGTAGTGCGGCGCGAGCGCGTCGTCGCTGTCGAGCCGCGTCGTCGCGAGCAGCGCCCCGGGCGGCGGGGCCGGGTGGCACGCGTCGAGATGACGTCGCACCCCCGCCTGCACCTCCTCGAGCATCTCCTCAGCGGAGTCGATGTCGGGGCGGGTACGCATCGGGACGATGCGCGAATCCACCGTGAGCGCGGCCACCTCCTCGGGGTCCGTGCGCGCATCGACGAACAGCAGGAGCGTGAAATCCCACAGCGTCTGTGCGCGCAACGACGGCCAGCAATAGGTCTCGAAGAGATGGCGCCGCCGCGCCAGCCAGCCGGGATCGAGATGCGCGCGCGCGCCCCGGCCCCAGGCGGGCGGCGGGCTCATGTTGTAGCGCATCAGGATCAACCTGAAGGTGGGGGGTGCGGTCTGCGCCATCTCAACTCCCGGGCTGCGCGCGGCGATCAGTCGATGGTGCGGCAGGGGTGAAGATGGTGGCCGTCTCGGCCTGCCCGCGCGCTTGGCGGGACGACGACTCCTGGGGCACCGATGCACATCCGGCTGTCTAAAATATTCGACGATAATTGTTTAGACAGCCGGCGCGCGAAGATCAAGGCGCCGTCAGCCGCCGGTGCCCCGGGCATAGACATCGTCGTGACGCTCAATGTCGTCCTCGCCGAGATAGCGGCCGGTCTGCACCTCGATGAGCACCATGTCGAGCTTGCCGGGGTTCTCCAGCCGGTGCCGCGCGCCGAGCGGGATGAAGACGGACTCGTTCTCGCTGACCAGCTGCTCCTCTTCGCCGATCGTCACCCGCGCCGTGCCCTGCACCACGATCCAATGCTCGGAGCGGTGCATGTGGCTTTGCAGCGACAGCGCAGCGCCGGGATGCACCACGATGCGCTTGACCTGGAAGCGGTCCCCCACCACGAGGCTTTCGAACCAGCCCCAGGGCCGGTGAT
>PUOA01000279.1 GCA_003551925.1 Paracoccaceae bacterium | reverse complement strand
GCCGGACCAGCGCGCTGCGCGGCGCGCCCCGGCCATCGGCACCCGCGGCACCCGGCGCGGCAACCGGCCCGCGCCGCGCGGCGGACGCGCGCCGCGCGGAGTGCTGTGCCAGCGCGCGCAGCTCGGTGCGGCTTCCGAGCACCTGCCAGCGCCCGCCGTCGCGGCTCAGGAACAGATCGATCACCCCCAGATGCGAGCCCCAGAACCCCGCCATCACCGCGGGCACGCCGTTCAGCGTTCCCGCGACGGGGTCCATGCCGTCGGGGCAGGCGTTGCGCGGGGTGGGAAACAGCAGATGGCTGTGCCCCAGCATCAGCGCATCGATCCCGGGGATGCGGCTGAGCGGCAGCGCGGCCTGCTCCATCCCGTCGGCATGGCGCACATCGCCGATCCCGGTATGCGCCAGCGCGATCACCAGATCGGCCCCCGCCTCGCGCATCTCGGGCACCCAGGCGGCGGCGGCCTCGACCATGTCGCGCGCCTGCAGGCGTCCGTGCAGGTGGTGATGCTCCCACGTCATCACCTGCGGCGGGCACAGGCCCAGCACCCCCAGACGCAGCGGATGCACCGCGCCCGAGCCGTCGCTCACCATCCGGTCAAGCAGCGCATAGGGCCGCGTCAGCGGCTTGTCCGCACGGATGCCGCCGCCCTGCGCGCGCGCCAGATTCGCCGACACCGCGGGAAACTCGGCGCGCCCCAGCGCCTTGAGCAGGAAATCCAGCCCGTAGTTGAATTCGTGATTGCCCAGCGTGATGGCATCGACGCCGAGCGCGTTCATCGCCCCGATCACCGGGTGCAGATCCCCCTCGCGGAAGCCGCGGTCATAGGCGTAATGGTCGCCCATCGGGGTGCCTTGCAGGAAATCGCCGTTGTCGAACAGCACGCTGTTGACGACCTCGGCGCGGGCGCGATCGATCACCTCGGCCAGCCGGGCAAGGCCCAGAGTGTCGTTCGGCCGGTCCGCGTAGTAGTCGTAGGGCGCCAGATGCACATGCAGATCGGTGGTCTCGAGCAGGCGAAGATGAACCGAGCCCGCCGTCGCATGCGCCGCTGAGAATGGCATCCTGTGGCGCACTGACCGTGACCTCTGCTGCTTCGCCGCTTGCGGGCGCTCGACGCGGTAACCGATGGCGATCGCCGCCCTTGTAACTGCGCGACCAAGATGGCAAATCCGTGGCCATTAACCAACCCGGATCTGACCATAGCACATCCCCAGGTTGTGCTTCCAGCCGCGACCGACCGGCTGGACGGCCGATGCGGCGCAACAGCCACGAAGGAACCTGCATGACAGCATCGGACCGCGCGGCATTCACTGCACAGTGGCCCGGCCGCGACGCCGCGTTGCGCAACGACCCCGCGCGGCTGGCGGCGCTGGAGGGGCACGCCCGCGCCCGCGTGCTTCCGGTCTGGCGCGGCAAGCCGTTGATCACCGACGCGGGGGCGCTGGGCTGGCTGCCCCTCGACGCGCCGGTGCTCACGCATGCGCTGCGCCCGCTGCTCTATCTGGGCACCGATGGCGGCCCGCGCTTTGCCGCAGATGTGTCGCGCTGGGAGCCTGAGGCGCTCGACCGCGCGGCGATGGCGATGTTTCTGGACACCACCGAACAGGCCTGCCCCGGCGCGCCCGCCGATTACCGGTTCCGTGACCTGCGCGCGGCGATGACCGCGCTGCCGCCTGCGGGCGCCGCGCAGGCGGCCACGGCGCGGGCGCTGTTCAACTGGCACCGAACCCACGGGTTCTGCTCGGCCTGCGGGGCGGCGTCCGAGGTCGCGCAGGCGGGCTGGCAACGCGACTGTCCCGACTGCGGCGCGCGGCATTTCCCGCGCACCGATCCGGTGGTGATCATGCTGGTGCTGCGCGGCAACCACGCGCTGCTGGGCCGCTCCCCCGGCTGGCCCGAGGGGATGTATTCCGCGCTCGCGGGCTTCGTGGAGCCGGGCGAGACGATCGAGGCCGCCGTCCGCCGCGAGGTGGCCGAGGAAACCGGCATCGCCGTGGGCGCGGTGCGCTACGCGCTGTCGCAGCCGTGGCCGTTCCCGTCCTCGCTGATGTTCGGCTGCGTGGCCGAGGCTGGAAGCGGCGAGATCACGGTCGATGACGAGCTTGACGATGCGTTGTGGCTGAGCCGCGAGGAGATGCTCGACGTGGTCAGCGGTGCGCATCCGCGCGTCACGGCGGCGCGGCCGGGGTCGATCGCGCGGCACCTGATCACCGAGTGGCTGGCCGGGCGGCTGGGGCATCGCGGGCTTGCGCGGGGGCGCTGAACCGGGCAGGATTTCACGCATGAAGTTCATCGACCCCGACCATCCCTTCTTTCGCCCGGCATGGCGGCGGGTGGTGACGGTGGCGGTGATCCTGATCTGGGCGGCGGTCGAGTTCCTGTATGGGATCAGCCTGTTCGGCTGGCTCTTGCTGGCGCTGGGGATCTACACGCTGCGCGCGCTGTTTGCGCCGCGCGCCGCGGGGGCCCGCGCCGGCGATGCACCCGCGCCCCCGGCCCCGCCCCCGCCGGATGGGCGGTGATCCGCCGACGCGGCCGCGCTCGCGGTTTCGTGGGGTTGGGCGATGCATCCGATCGCGCGCGCATGCCGTATCACCCACAAAATGAAGGAGGCTTGCATGAAAACGACCAGCATGATCGCAGCCGCCGCGGTGGCGGTGACGTCCCTGATCGCATCGGCCGAGACCGCCGCTGCCGACTTCACCCTTGTGCGGGACGAAGACACCTTCCGCGCGCTGGTCGACGGGCGCGAGCTGCGCCGCTTCGGGGTCCGGCTGGAAGTTCACCCGGACGGGCGCATCTCGGGGCGCGGCTTCGGGCAGACGGTCACCGGGACCTGGGGCTGGAGCGGCAATTTCTTCTGCCGGACGCTCGAATGGAACACCGGCTCGGACCCTGACAACTGCCAGGCGGTGCTGCGCCAGGACGACACGCTGCGCTTCGTGTCAGATCAGGGTCAGGGCGATCACGCCGATTTCCGGCTGCGCTGAGCCTGCGCCGTGGGGTGTCCTGCCCCCCATACCCGCGGCGCGTCACGGGCGATCAGACGCGCCTCGGCGCGCGACAGGGCAGCAAGGATCGCGCCCGTATCCCCCCCGGTACGCCGCCAGAGCCGCCGCCACAGGCGCAGCGCGGATTGCGTGCTCCACGGCAGCGACGCCTGCGCGAGCCACGCGCGCAGGTCGCGGGGCAACGCATCGAACTCCTGCATCGAACTGCGGCGCCGGCGTCGCAGCGTGCTGACCGTGTTGCGGCGCATCGCGTTCACGCTGCCTTGCGGGCGCCCCATTGCGGGAACGGGTCGGCCAGATCGCGCCACGCCGCAGGGGTGAAGTCGCTGGCATCCAGCAGCGCCGCGTCCAGCCGCGCGCGCAGCGCGGCAATGTCCATGCCGGTGCCGATGAACACGAGCTCCTGCCGCCGGTCGCCCCAAGGCTCGATCCAGTTCTCGCGCATCCGTGCCAGCGCCTCGGGGTGGTCGGGCCAGCGCTCGCGCGGGACAGCGGCCCACCAGCCCCCCAGCGGCGCGACCTGCGACACCGCCCCGGCAAGGCTGAACTCGGCCACCCAGTTGGGCCGCGAGGCGATCCAGAAATGCCCCTTGGCGCGGATCACACCGGGCAGGTCACCGTTCAGAACGTCATGGATGCGCTGCGGGTGGAAGGGTTGGCGCGCGCGATAGACGAAGCTCGAGATGCCGTATTCCTCGGTCTCGGGGGTGTGGTCTGCAAAGCCGTAGAGCTCCTTGGCCCAGAGCGGGTTCTCATGCGCCTTGTCGAAATCGAACAATCCGGTGTCGAAAATCCGCGCCTGCTCCACCTGCGACTGGTCGGTTTCCAACAATTGAGCGTCCGGGTTCAGCGCGCGGATGATCTTGCGGGCGGCATCCGTGCGCTCGGGGCCGGCGTCGGTGACCTTGTTGAGCACCACCACGTCGGCGAACTCGATCTGCTCGGTCAGCAGGGTGACCAGCGTGCGTTCGTCGTCGTCGCCCAGCGTCTCGCCCCGGTCGGAGAGGAAATCGTGGCTGGAGAAATCCCGCAGCAGGTTGATCGCGTCGACGACCGTGACCATCGTGTCCAGCCGCGCCACATCGGACAGGCTGTCGCCATCCTCGTCGCGGAACTCGAAGCTCGCGGCGACGGGGAGCGGCTCGGAGATGCCGGTCGATTCGATCAGCAGATAGTCGAAGCGGCCTTCGGACGCCAGGCGCCGGACCTCCTGCAGCAGGTCGTCGCGCAGCGTGCAGCAGATGCAGCCGTTGGACATCTCGACCAGTTTTTCCTCGCCCCGGCGCAGGTCGACCCCGGCATTGACCAGATCGGCGTCGATGTTCACCTCGGACATGTCGTTGACGATCACCGCCACACGGCGGCCTTCGCGGTTGTTCAGCACGTGGTTCAGAAGCGTTGTCTTGCCCGCACCCAGAAAGCCCGACAGCACGGTGACGGGAAGGCGATTGTCCGGCATGATCTGGCTCCGCTTGTTATGTGATAGTATCACATATACGCGGGCCGGGCGGGGATGCAAGGGCGCGGCTCAGCGCCGCCGCAGCGCCTGAAGCAGATCGACCGAGACATAGCCGTCGGGCACCAGCCCCGCCTGCGCCTGCCAGTCGCGCGCCGCGGCGCGGGTCATCGGGCCAACGCGCCCGGTGGTGCCGCCGGTATCGAACCCCAGCGCGGTGAGGCGGCGCTGGATTTCGCGTCGCTGCTCGAGCGTCAGCGCGCGGTCGCCGCGCGGCCAACCCGCGACGAACGGTCCCGCGCCACGCAGCCGGTCGGACAGGTGGCCCAGCGCGATGACGTAGGCGTCCGAGACGTTGTAGCTTTTCAGCACGTCGAAATTGGCGAAGGTCAGCAGCGCCGGACCGCGCCGGCCGGCGGGCAGCATCAGCGCGGCGGTCCCGCGCCGGGGCAGCGCCGCCCCTTGCACCGCGCGCACGCCCTGCGCCTGCCAGTCGGCGACGCTGCGCCGCGTGCCGGTCTGGCGCAGATCGAAGCCCGCAGGCAGCGCGACCTCGACCGCCCAGGGCTGGCCACGCTGCCAGCCATTGGCGGCCAGGTAGTTCGCCGCCGAGGCCAGCGCGTCGGCGGGGTTGTCCGACCAGACATCGCGCCGGCCATTGCCGGTGAAATCGACCGCGTGGTCCAGATAGCTCGACGGCATGAACTGCGTGTGCCCCATCGCCCCGGCCCACGAGCCGCGCATCCGGTCGGGGGTGATCTCGCCCGCCGCCACGATGCGCAGCGCACCGATCAATTCGCCCTCGAAGAACGCCGCGCGGCGGCCATCGCGCGCCAGCGTGGCCAGCGTGTCCAGCGTCGGCACCCGCCCGCGGACCGCGCCGTAGGAGGTCTCGATCCCCCAGACGGCGACCACGATTTCCGGGGGCACGCCGAATCGCGCCTCGATGCGCTCCAGAAGCGCGGCGTGGCGTGCCATCAGCTCGCGGCCGCGCTGGATGCGCTGCGCCGTGACCGCGCCGTCGAGGTATTCCCAGATCCGCGTATCGAACTCGCTCTGCCGACGGTCGAGCGCGACCGTGTCCGGCAGGTGCCGCAGCCCGGGCAGCACCCGGTCAAGCGTCGCCGCGCTGACCCCGGCAGCCAGCGCCCGGCCGCGGAACCCGGCCACCCAGTCGGAGAACCCGCCCTGCGCGGGGGATGCCGCGGCGGGGGGGGCCGCGGCAGGGGGGGACGAGGTGGTTGCGCGCGGGGTGGTGGGTCGCACGGCGGGCCGAGGCTCGGGGCGCAGCCGCGCGGGCACGGCAACCGGGCGTGGGGCGGGCAGCGCAT
>PUOA01000315.1 GCA_003551925.1 Paracoccaceae bacterium | reverse complement strand
CCGCCGGACCGTCCCGCGGCAGCAGCCGCGCGGCGTGGCGCAGCACCAGCGCCGGGCCCAGCGCGTTCAGCCGGTATTGCGCCAGCATCGCGTCGGGGGCGATGTCGCGCAGCGCCTTTTCGGGGCCGTGGCCGTCGATTTCCAGCCCGCCGGTGACGATCAGCAGCCGGTCGAACGGGCCGTCGAGCGCGCCAAGATGCGCATCGACCGAGGCCGGGTCGGTCACGTCCAGCCTGTCGCCGCTGCGCGACAGCGCCGTGACCTCGGCCCCGCGGTCGCGCAGCGCCGACGCCAGCGCCGCGCCGATCCCGCCCGATGCGCCGATCACCAATGCCCGCATGTGCCCTCCGCTGTTTGCATGCAGCGGCTAGCTAGAGCCTCGCGAAGCGCCGTCCAGCGGCCCGGTCAGGCGATGATGTCGGGGGTCAGCTCATCCTCGATCCGCGCGATGCGGTCCTTGAGCGCGAGCTTCTGCTTCTTCAGCCGCTGCAACGCCAGCGCGTCGCCGGTGCCGCGCTCCTGCAGCGCGGTGATCGCGTCGTCCAGATCGCGATGCTCGCGCCGCAACACCTCGAGCTTGATGCGCAGCACGTCCTCGTGGCTCATTTCCTCGGGCGGGTTCATGCGATGTCCCTGCTGGGGTGTCGTGGCAGTCATACTGCATCGCGCGGGGGTGGCAAAGAGGCGCGCGCACTTGCGGCAGGACGGAAACACCCCATATCGGAGGCGGGTCGCCGAAACGGGGCCCGCTGCAACGTCGCTTTCTGAAAAGGGCTTGCCGGATGAGCAGAGTATCCTTTCCGTCGCACCCGCTGCTGCTGGGGTTCGACCAGCTTGAACGACTGGTAGAGCGCACCGCGCGCGCCGGCGCCGACGGCTATCCGCCGTTCAACATCGAACACCGCGGCCCGCACGCGTTCCGCATCACGCTGGCGGTGGCCGGCTTTTGCGAGGACGATCTGTCGATCACCGTGGAGAACCGGCAATTGCTGGTCCGCGGCGCCCAGACCGAGGCCGAGGACGAGCGCGTGTTCCTGCATCGCGGTATCGCCGCGCGCCAGTTCCAGCGCGTCTTTGCGTTGGCCGAAGGGGTGGAGGTCTCCGCCGCACGGCTGGAAAACGGGTTGCTGCATATCGACCTGCAGCGCCCCGAGCCCGAACCGCATGTGCAATCCATCCCGATTCTGCGCGGCTGATGCGCGCAAGAGCCCAGACAGGAGGATCAAAGGATGAACACCCGCCACCCGCTGCCCGAAACAACCACCCCCGACGCCCGGCCGATCGTCTATGTGCGCCCGGTGAACGTGTCCGAGCTGCCCGACGAGGTGCGCCGCGAACTGTCGGGGACCAGCCGCGTCTACGCCATCCACCACGAGGAGGGCGAGCGCATGGCGCTGGTCACCGACCGCTCGCTGGCCTTCGTGCTGGCGCGCCAGCATGATTTCGAACCGGTGAGCGTGCACTGACCACCGCGCCCGGCGCGGCGCTCAGGCATCGCCCCAGCCGCCGCCCCCGGCGGTGCGCACCACCACCGTATCGCCTGGCCCGAGCGACAGCCCGCTGACGAAGGCATGACGCTCGACCGCGCCATCCGCGCGCCGCACCTCGAGCGTGTTGGTGTCGCCCGCAGCACCGCCCGCAAGCCCCCAGACCGGGACCGTCGCGCGGCTGTAGCCCGCCGACAGCACCGCCGGCGCGCGCAGGCCATAGTGCAGCTCCACCCCGCGGCCGCCGCGGTGGCGCCCCGCCCCGCCGGTGCCTTCGCGCAGCCGGCGGCAACCGATGTGCAGCCCGTAACGGGCCTCGGCGATCTCGACCGGGCAGTTGAAGGTTTCGCCGTGGCTGGCGGAATACATCGCGTCCAGCCCGTCGCGGTCGCAGGTCGCGCCCCAACCGCCCATCTGCGGTTCCACCATGGTAAACCCGCGCCCTGTGTCGGGGTGGACACCCGCCAGCACGGTGCCGCAGATCGACCCGAAATGCCCCGCGGGCAGCTGCTCGGGCAGCGCCTGCGCCATGCACCGCCACAGCATGTCGTAAAGCCGGATGCGGGTCTCGAAGTAGTAGCCATGCGGCGCGGTGCCGGTGGCGTGGAACACCGAACCGGGGTCGGTCAGCACCTCGAGCGCGGCGAAGGACCCGGCATTGGTGAACAACTCCGGATCGGTCAGCGCCTTGAAGATCATCTGCGCCGAAATCACCGCCCCGTCGCGGCTGGTGTTGTAGGGCGCGGCGCGCTGGGCGGGGTTGCCGCGCAGATCGACACGGAAGCGGTCGGCGCTGACCTCGATCACCGCGCGCCAGAGCGCGCCGTCGTCCTGCGGTTCCTCGATGCTGTAGCGCCCCGGCGGCAGCGCGCGCAGCCCGGCGGCGGCGCGCGCGGCGCCTTCGGCCATCAGCGCGGCAAGCGCGGCGTCCCAGGTGGCAGCACCATAGGCGCGCACCAGCGCGGCGATGCGCGCCTCGGCCCGGCGGGCGGCGGCGATCTGCGCCCAGAGATCGCCGCGCGCGACATCGGGCTGGCGCGAATTGGCGGCGATGATGTCGAAGACCGACACCACCGGCCGGCCAGCCTCGAACAGCCGCACCGCGGGCAGCCGCAGCCCTTCGTGAAAGATCTCGGTCGCGTCCACCGACATCGACCCCGGCGTGCGCCCGCCGATGTCGTTCCAATGCGCGATCGAGGCCGCGAAGGCCACCAGCCGACCCTCCGCGAAAACCGGCTGGATCACCACCACATCGCTCAGATGCGTGACCCCGCCGAACGCGGGGTCGTTGGTGATGAACATGTCACCGGGGCGGATGGAGCCGGCCCCGTGCAGCCCCAGAATGCGCTGCACCGCCTTGTCGAGCACGCCCACGAAGGTGGGAATCCCCGCGCCCGAACTCAGCAGCCGGCCCTCGGCATCGGTGATCCCGGTGCCGACATCCAGAACCTCGTAGATGATCGGGCTCATGGCGGTTCGTCGCAGCACGGCGAACATCTCGTCGGCGGCGGCGACCAGACCGGCCTGAATCACCGCCACCGAGAACGGATCAGCCATCCACCACCACCAGATCGCGCGGCAGCGACGACAGCACCTCGGGGCCGTCGGCGCGCAGCACGACGATTTCCTCCAGCCGGATGCCGAAGCGGCCGGGCAGGTAGATCCCCGGTTCGATGGAGAAGGTCATGCCCTCTTCCAGAACTGTGTCCGAGGTCGAGGTGATCCAGGGCGGCTCATGCCCCTCGATGCCGATGCCGTGGCCGGTGCGGTGCACGAAATACTGTCCATAGCCGGCATCCGCGATCACCCCGCGCGCGGCGGCGTCCACGTCGCGCGCACGCACGCCGGGGCGGGCGGCCTGCATGGCGGCCTGCACCGCGGCCTCGGCCACGGCGTGCACCTCGGCATAGCCCTCGGGCGGGGTGCCCACGGCGAACATGCGGGTGATGTCGCTGGGAAACCCGTCCTTGACCGCGCCGATATCGACCACCACCGCGTCGCCGCGCTCCAGCAGGCGTTGACCCGCCTGATGGTGCGGGAACGCGCCATTCCCGCCCGCGCCCACGATCCAGAAGGACGGCGCGGCGCCTGCGTCGATGAAATGGCTGCGCGCGACCTCGGCCAGCGCGGCCTCGGAGATGCCGGGGCGCGCGGCGGCAAGCAGCGCCTGCATCGCCGCATCCGCCAGCGCCGCGCTGTCGCGCAGGGCGGCGATCTCGGCGTCGTCCTTGACCATGCGCAGCGCGCCCAGCGTGGGCGCGGTGAAGCTGTGGCGCGCACCGGGCAGCGCATCCAGCAGCAACAGCGCGAAATCGGCGCGCATCGCCTCGTCCAGCGCCACATGCCGCGCGTCAGCGGCACCGACCGCGCCCAGCGCCGCGGCAAGCGCCGCATCCGGGCCGTCGGCATCCGACCAGGGGTGGAAGGGCAGATCGGTCTTCTCGCGCATGCCTTCGGCGTTGAGCGCGGGCATCAGCCACGCCGCGGCCGCGTCGGTGATCAGCAACAGGCAGGGGCGTTCGTCGGGATGCGGATGGAACCCCAGCAGCCAGTCCATGTGCGGGCCAGGGGACAGCGCCAGAAGCTCGGTGCCGGTGGCTTTCATGCGCGCGCGCAGCGCCGCCATGCGCCGGTCGGTGGGATGCGATGTCATGTGCTCTCCTTGGTGGTGTGGGTCGCTGCCATCCGGCCCTGCGGACGATCCGTCATGCGCCATGGACCTCGGCCGCGCGTTCGGGGGTGATGAAGCCGTTGCGGATATCCTCGGCCACCGCGTCGGGGTCGCGCCTGGCGGGATCGCCGACACCGCCGCCGACGCCGGTGACGATGCGGATCACGTCGTCGCGGTCCACCGTCAGCCCCGAGACGAAGGAATAGCGGTCGCGCGTGCCGTCCTTGCGGATCACCTCGACATAGTTGGGCGAGCCCTCGTTGCCGCCATCGAGCGCCCAGGGCAGGATACGCGCGCGGGTGTAGCCGGCGGTCAGGAACGATCCGTCCTGCCGGATGCGGTATTCCAGCACGATCCCGCGCCCGCCGCACCACTGCCCTTCGCCGCCCGGCTCGGTGTTCAGCTCCAGCCGGTCCACCATCAGCCCGTTGCGCGCCTCGGAGATCTCGGCGGGGCAGTTGTAGGTCTCGCCATGAAAGCCCGAGAAGATGCCGCTGTTGCCATCGCGCCCGCGCCCGGCGCCCCAGCCGCCGATCTGCGGCTCGATGATGGTGTATTGCCGCCCCGTATCGGGGTGGATGCCGCCGATGAAGGTCCCGCAGATCGAACTGAAATGCCCCGCCGCCAGCCGTTCGGGCACCACCTGCGCAAGGCAGCGCCACATCAGGTCGTAGACCCGCACTTCGGTTTCGAAATAGAACCCGATCGGTGCCGGTTCGCGCGCATGAAACACCGAGCCTTCGCGCGTCAGCAGCCGGATCGGTCGGAACGAACCCTCGTTGCAGGGGGAATAGGGATCGGTCAGCGACTTGAAGATCATCTGCGCGCAGACCATCACCCCGTCGCGGCTGGTGTTGGTGGGGCCGGTGTCCTGATCGGGGTTGTCGCGCAGATCGACGATGAAGTCGCGCTCGGATATGGTGATCCTGACGTTGTAGAAGCGCCCGTCATCCTGCTCTTCGGTCAGCTCCCACGTGCCGTGGGGCAGCGCGGCCAGTTCGCGGCGCGACACCTCCTCGCCATAGGTCATGAAGCGCTCCATCGCGGTCTCGAAGGTGTCGACGCCGTATTTCGCGGCCAGCCCCTCCAGCCGCTTCGCACCGATGCGCACCGACGCGATCGCCGCCCAGATGTCGCCTTCCAGGAAGTCGGGCATCCGCGAATTGACCTTCAGGATCTCGAACACCGGCGCGATGGGCGTGCCTTCGGACACCAGCTTGATCGCGGGCAGGCGCAGCCCTTCCTGGAAGATCTCGGTCGCGTCCGCCGACAGCGAGCCGGGCGCCTTGCCGCCCACATCCGAATTGTGCGCGATGTTGGCAGTCCAGGCGATCAGCCGGTCGCCGGCGAAGACCGGCATCGCCACCACGATGTCGTTGAGATGCGTCACCCCGCCGTAATAGGGGTCGTTGGTGGTGAACACGTCGCCGGGCCGGATGTCACCGGGCTTGTCGAACTTGGCGACGATCACCTGCACCGCCTTGTCCAGAACCCCGATGAACGCGGGGATACCCGCGCCCGAGCTTGCCAGCTGGCCGCGCGCGTTCATGATACCGGTGCCCATGTCCAGTACCTCGTAGATGATCGAGCTCATCGCCGTCTTGCGCATGGCAGCGAACATCTCGTCGGCGGTGGATTGCAGCGAATTCTGGATGATTTCGAGCGTGATCGGGT
>PUOA01000165.1 GCA_003551925.1 Paracoccaceae bacterium | reverse complement strand
CGCGGCCGCCAGCGCCAGCGTCAGCGCCGTCAACCCCGGCGCGCCGGCCAGCGCGGCAAGCTGCGCCACCGGCGTGCCCACCCACGCATGCCCCGGCATCGCCCAGGGAAACCCGCCGAACAGCCAGCCGCGCAGCATCTCGGCACCGGTCAGCGTGACCACCAGTGCGACCAGCCGCACCCGCCCCGCCGACAGCACCGCGGCCAGCCACCCGGCCGCGCCCCAGAACAGCGCCATCCCAGCCGCCATTGCGGCCAGCGCGAAGGGCGCCATCCAGCCATGCACCCAGGGCTCCACGAAGAACGGATGCACGATCCAGCCCAGCGCGAGCGCGAAATACCCAAGCCCCAGCGCGAAGGCCCGGCCAGCCACGGCGCGCGGGGTCGCTGCCAGCGGCAACAACCACAGCGCCGCCGCCAGCGCCGGCAGCGTCGCCCACCACCAGCCCAGCGGCGCCTGCCCGGTGGCCATCACCGCGCCGAGGCCCGCGAACGGTGCCGCGGTGGCCAGCGTCGGGCGCAGCCGCGCGCCCCACCACCGACGCCGCCCCGCCACGGCTCAGCTGGCCCGCGCCGAGGCCAGCCGCACCCGCAGGCGCTTGATCCGCCGACCATCGGCGTCCAGCACCTCGAACGACACGCCGGCGGGGTGGTCGATCACCTCGGACCGCGCGGGCACGCGCTCGGCCAGCATGAACACCAGCCCGCCGAGCGTGTCGATCTCCTCGGCCTCCTCGGGATCGACGAGTTGCAGGCCGATCTCGGCCTCGAACTCGGACAGCGGCGCGCGCGATTCGGCCAGATAGACGCCCGGACGCTCCAGCTGCCAGGGCTCGGCCTCGTCGGTGTCGTGCTCGTCCTCGATCTCGCCCACGACCTGTTCGACCAGATCCTCGATCGTGAGCAGGCCGTCCACGCCGCCGAACTCGTCGATCACCAGCGCCATGTGGCGCCGTTCGGACTGCATCTTCTGCAAGAGCACCGCCAGCGGCATCGACGGCGGCACATACAGCACCGGCCGCAGCAGCGGCTGCAGGTCGATCTCGTGCCCGTTGCCGTTGAACCCGTAGGTCAGCGCCAGATCCTTGAGGTGCAGCATGCCCAGCGGTCGGTCCAGCGTCTCGGCATAGACCGGCAGCCGCGAGAAGCCGCTTTCGCGAAACACGCGCACCAGCTCGTCGCGGTTCACATCCAGCGGCACGGCGATGATCTCGGCCTTGGGGATGGCGACATCCTCGACCCGCAACTTGCGCAGATTGGCGAGGCCGGGCAGCGTGCCCACAAGTGTCGCCCCCGCGGGCTGCGCCGCCGCGTCGGTGTCTTCGGGATTCAGAGCGCCCAGGATTCGGCCGAAAAAGCCGCGCTGCTCGTCCTCCCGCGGATCGTCCAGCGCGCCACGCGCCGCACTAGATCCGCCTGTACTGTCTGCCATTGTCCCTTTCCGTGGTTACTGCGGGGCTCTCGCCCCATCGCGATATGGGTCATCCACCCCGAGGCTGGCAAGTATCGAAACCTCGACCTGTTCCATCAACGCGGCGTCGGTGTCACACTCGTGATCATATCCCAGCAAGTGTAACACGGCGTGAACGATCAGATGCGTCACATGGTCCTCGATCCGCTTGCCCTGCGCGCGCGCCTCGGCGGTGCAGACCCCGTGCGCGATGGCGATGTCGCCCAGTGATTCGGGGTCGTCAGCGTCCCCCGGCGCAGGCGGGGCCGGATGCGTGCCGGGGGCGCGCGGCGGCGGGTCCGCGGCCGGCCAGCTCAGCACGTTCGTGGGCGCCGCGCGGCCCCGGAAATCGGCGTTGAGCGAGGCAATGCGGGCATCATCGCAGGCCAGCAGGCATAGCTCGAACCCGTCAGGGCGCAGGCCGATATTCCGCAGCGTGGCCACCGCCGCCCGGCTGGCGAGCGCGGGCAGGTCAAGCGCCTCCCACGCAGGATCCTCGATCACCACATCGACGAGGTCAGCCACCGGCGGCGTCGTCGCGGTCATAGGCGGCGATGATCCGCGCCACCAGCGGGTGGCGGACCACATCGGCGGCGGTGAAATAGCTGAAGCCGATCCCCTCGACCCCATCGAGGATCCGCTCGGCGGCGCGCAGCCCGCTTTGCACGCCCCGCGGCAGGTCGACCTGGCTGCGGTCGCCGGTGATCGCCATGCGCGAGCCTTCGCCCAGCCGGGTCAGGAACATCTTCATCTGCATCTCGGTGGCGTTCTGCGCCTCGTCCAGCACGACAAAGGCGTTGGCCAGCGTCCGGCCGCGCATGAAGGCCAGCGGCGCGATCTCGATCCGGCGTTCCTCCATCAGCTTCTGAAGCTGGCGGCCGGGCAGGAAATCGTTCAGCGCGTCATAGAGCGGCTGCATGTAGGGATCGATCTTTTCCTTCATGTCGCCGGGCAGAAAGCCCAGCCGCTCGCCGGCCTCGACCGCGGGGCGCGACAGGATGATCCTGTCCACATGGCCTTCGGCGAACATGTGAACGGCGACCGCGACCGCGATATAGGTCTTGCCGGTCCCCGCCGGACCGATGCCGAAATTGAGCTCGTTCTCCATCAGCGCGCGGGTATAGGCCTGCTGCGCCCTGGTGCGCGGGCTGATGGTCTTCTTGCGGGTGCGGATTTCGAGCTTGCCCGCGCGGAACATCTCCAGCTGCTCGGGACTGCCGTCGTCCTCGGGCGCGGCGCCGCGCAGCCGGATCAGCGCGGCGATGTCGCCGAATTCGACCGTCCGGCCCTGCTGGAGCATCCCGTAGATGGTGCCCAGCACGTCCGCCGCGGGCTGGCGCGCCTCCGGCGGCCCCATCAGCACCAGCTGGTTGCCACGGCGCACGATCTGCACGCCCGTCAGGCTTTCGATATGGGTGAGGTTGCGGTCGTATTCGCCGCACAGATCGACCAGCAGCCGGTTGTCGGCGAATTCCAGATGCGTTTCGGTGCTGCCATCCGGCGCGGGCGGGGGGGTCAGCGCGCTGATGCCCAATCGGGTCTCCCTTGTGCGGTGCCTGCAGGGGATGCTGCCAAGCGCGCGGTCCCCTTGCAAGCATTAGATGGGGCGGGTTGGCGAAATGTCATGCATCGCCGCGCGCGCGCCCGTGCCGTGATCACCGCGCCAGCCGCTCCGCCCAGCCGCGCGCGATGGGGCCGACCAGCGTGGCCAACGGCACCGCGATCACCCACGCCACGGCCCAGGCGCCCAGCCAGCGGGCGGGGTAGTCCGGGTCGATGCCGGTGTTCACTGCGGTGATGATGCCCGACATGATGACGGACATGATCGTCCCCATGATGAGCCCCGAGAGGAGTCTGAGTTTCATTGCCGCCTCGTGTTCGCATTCATATATGCGAATATACTTGGCAACTCTCAGACATCAACCCCCGCCGCCGCGGGCAGCGTCCCCAGCGCGTCGTTGCACCGCCCGCAGACGGCGGGATGCGCGTGGGTGCCGACATCGGGCAGGATCTTCCAGCAGCGCTGACATTTCGCGCCCTCGGCCCGCGCGAAGGCGACGGCGACACCGGGGACATCGGCCAACCGGAAGACACCCTCGGGCGCGGGGTCCAGCGTCAGCGTCACGTCCGAGGTGATGCACAGATCGGCGAAATCGACCGCCGCCAGCGCGTCGCGCAGCGCCGCGTCCTCCAGATGCACCACCGGCGCGGCTTCGAGGCTGGCGCCGATCACCTTGTCGCGGCGCTGCAACTCCAGCGCGGCAGTGACCACCCGGCGCGCGGCGCGGATGCCGAACCAGGTGCCCGCCAGCGCGCCGTCTTCCCAGTCGCGCGGGGTGTCGGGGAAATCCTGCAGATGCACCGACGCGTCGTCGCCGGGGAAGCGCGACAGCCAGACATCTTCCATGGTGAACACGAGCATCGGGGCAAGCCACGTGGTCAGCCGATGGAACAGCAGGTCGAGCACCGTGCGCGCGGCGCGGCGGCGCAGGCTGTCCGCCGGGTCGCAGTAAAGAGCATCTTTCCGCACGTCAAAGTAGAAGGCCGACAGGTCGGAAGTTGCAAAAGTGAAAAGCTTCTGGAACACGCCCTGGAAGTCGTAAGCGGCGTAACCCGCGCGCACCTGGACATCCAGCACCGCCAGCCGGTGCAGCACCCAGCGTTCCAGATCGGGCATGTCGGCGGGGGCGACGCGCTCGCCCTCGTCCCAGTCCTTGAGGTTGGCGAGCATGAAGCGCAGCGTGTTGCGCAGCCGGCGGTAGCTGTCGGCGACGCCCTTGAGGATCTCCTTGCCGATGCGCAAATCGGCGGTGTAGTCCGACTGCGCCACCCACAGCCGCAGGATATCGGCGCCATACTGGTCGATGACCTCCTGCGGGGCGACGGTGTTGCCCAGCGACTTGGACATCTTCATGCCCTTCTCGTCGAGCGTGAAGCCATGCGTCAGCACCCCGCGATAGGGCGCGCGGCCCTTGGTGGCGCAGGCCTGCAGCATCGAGGAATGGAACCATCCGCGGTGCTGGTCGGTGCCCTCCAGATACAGGTCGGCGATCCCGTCGGGCGTGCCGTCGGCGCGGTCGCGCAGCACGAAGGCATGGGTCGAGCCGCTGTCGAACCACACATCCAGAATGTCAAACACCTGATCATAGGCGTCGGGGTCGTGCAGCCCTGACAGCATCCGCTCCTTGAAGCCTTGCATATACCACGCATCAGCGCCGTCGGCCTCGAACGCGGCGACGATGCGGGCATTGACCTCCGGATCGCGCAGCAGGAAGTCGGGGTCGTCGGGCCGCGCGCCGCGCTTGACGAAGCAGGTCAGCGGCACGCCCCACGCCCGCTGGCGCGAGAGCACCCAGTCGGGGCGGTTCTCGATCATCGAATGGAGCCGGTTGCGCCCGCTGGGCGGCGTCCACGTCACCAGCCGGTCGATCGAGGCCAGCGCGCGGGCGCGGATCGTGTCGCCATGCGCGCCCATGCCGTCCTCGAGCTTCGTGTCGATGGCGGCGAACCATTGCGGCGTGTTGCGATAGATCACCGGCGCCTTGGAGCGCCACGAATGCGGGTAGGCGTGCTTGTATTTCCCCTTCGCCAGCAGCTTTCCGGCCCAGGCAAGCTGCTTGATCACGGCGACATTGGCACCGCCCTCCTTGCCCTCGGGGGTGACGATCACCTCGCCGCCCAGCAGCGGCAGGTCGGCGCGGTAGCTGCCGTCTTCGAGCACGTTGTAGGTCATCGGCAGCCCGTAGCGCAGGCCGATCTGGTAGTCGTCGTCGCCGTGGCTGGGGGCGGTGTGCACGAAGCCGGTGCCGGCGTCGTCGGTGACGTGATCGCCGGGGAGCATGGGCACGTCGAAATCCCACTCGCCCTGCGCGCCATCCACTCCGCGCAGGGGGTGGGCAAGCTGCATCCCGGCCAGTTCGTCGCCGGCGACGGTGCGCAGGCGCGCGGCGGTCACCTTCGCGGCGGCGAAGCTCGGCTCGGCCAGCGCATCGGCGAGCACCAGTCGCGTGCCGGCGGCCAGCTTGCCCTGCGCGTCGCCTTCGGTGATTTCATAGAGGCCGTAGGCGATATCGGGGCCGAAGCACACGGCGCGGTTCTGCGGGATGGTCCAGGGCGTGGTGGTCCAGATCACCACCTGCGCGCCGTCCAGATCCGCGGCGAGCGCCCGCTGCGCGGCGCCGTCGAAATCGCCGGGCTCGGCCAGCGGCATCGGCGCCGGACCCGCGCGCAGGATCGGGAACATCACCCAGACCTGGTGGCTGGTGTGGTCGTGGTATTCGACCTCGGCCTCGGCCAGCGCGGTCTTTTCCACGGGCGACCACATCACCGGCTTGGAGCCCTGATAGAGCGTGCCGTTCATCACGAAGGTCATGAATTCCTGCGCGATCACCGCCTCGGCGTGGTAGTCCATCGTCAGATAGGGCG
>PUOA01000129.1 GCA_003551925.1 Paracoccaceae bacterium | reverse complement strand
GCCGATCGGGCCGCGCGATCTGTGGTGCGACGATCCCGGCCACGACGACTACAACCTGATGGTGCGCGCGCCCTTCGCGGCGTCGCATGAGCGTCTGCGCCGGGCCGATCCGCTTTATGATCTGGTGCTGCTCACCGACTGGAACTGGCCACGCGCCGACCGGGGCGGGGGGTCGGCGATCTTCGTGCACGGCTGGCGCGCGCCACGCCATCCCACCGCCGGCTGCGTTGCCTTCCGTCGCGCGGATCTGCTGTGGATCGCCCGACGCATCCGCTACGACACCCGGCTGATCGTCCGGGGCTGACCGCGCCCCCTTGGCCTTTGCCAGCCGCGCGCGCATATAGGGGCAAACTGGTCAACGAAAGGGACACGCGATGCTCGAACTCGGAGGGGGCGCAGCTGCCAAGGGCGCGGATCTGATCACCGACGGCTCGGAGCGCGATTTCATGGCGCAGGTCGTCGAGGCCAGCCGCGAGGTGCCGGTGATCGTAGACTTCTGGGCGCCGTGGTGCGGGCCGTGCAAGACGCTGGGCCCGGCACTGGAGGCCGAGGTCAAGGCCGCGGGCGGCAAGGTCCGCATGGTCAAGATCAATGTCGACGAGAACCAGGCGATCGCCGCGCAGCTGCGCATCCAGTCGATCCCCACGGTCTATGCCTTCTGGCAGGGCCAGCCCGCCGACGGGTTCCAGGGCGCGGTGCCGGGCAGCGAGATCAAGGCCTTCGTCAAGCGTGTCGCCGATCTGGGCGGCGACGGGGGGCTTGCCGAGGCGCTGGCCGAGGCTGACGCGATGCTCGACCAGGGCGCGGTCGCCGATGCGGCACAGGTCTTCGCCGCAATTCTGGGGCAGGAGCCCGAGAACCCCGCCGCGCTGGGCGGGCTGGCGCGCGCGCATATCAGGATGGGCCAGCTCGACCAGGCCGAGGCGCTGCTGAACAACGCGCCCGCCAGCATTGCCACCGCGCCCGAGCTGGAAGCGGCGCGCGCACAGATCGAGCTTGCGCGGCAGGCCGAGAATGCGGGGCCGATCGACGATCTGCGCGCGCGGGTCGAGGCCGATCCCGACGACCACCAGGCGCGCTTCGACCTGGCGCAGGCGCTTCACGCCGCGGGCCAGACCGAGGCGGCCGTGGATGAACTGCTGGAGCTGTTCCGCCGTGACCGTGAGTGGAACGACGGGGCCGCGAAGGCGCAGCTCTTCACGATCTTCGACGCGCTCAAACCGTCGGACCCGATCGCCGCGCGCGGACGCCGGCGATTGAGCTCGATGATCTTTGCCTGACCCGGCGCGCGCCCTAGCTTCCCCGCATGACACGCGCACAGGACCTCCCCGACACGATCCCGGTGTTTCCACTGCCCGGGGCGCTTCTGCTCCCGCGGGCGCGGCTTCCGCTGCATATCTTCGAGCCGCGCTATCTGGCGATGATCGAGGATTGCATGAAGACCCCCGAGCGGCTGATCGGCATGATCCAGCCGAGCGAGGGGCCGTCAGGTCAGGCCAAGCGGCTGCACAGCATCGGTTGTGCTGGCCGGCTGACCGCGTTTTCGGAAACCGAGGACGGGCGCTACATGATCACGTTGTCGGGTGTGTCGCGCTTCCGCCTGCGCAAGGAGATCGAAGGCTTTACCCCCTATCGCCGCGTCGAGGTCGACTGGACGGGTTTCGAGCGTGACCTCGACGGCCCGGAGACGGACACGGCCTTCGACCGCGCGCATTTCCTGACGCTGCTGGGGCGCTTCTTTTCGGCGCTGGATCTGTCGACGGACTGGGACAGCATGAAGGACGCCACCGACGAGTTGCTGATCAATTCGCTGTCGATGCTGTGCCCGTTCTCGCCCGAGGACAAGCAGGCGTTGCTGGAGGCCCCGTCGCTGAGCACGCGGCGCGAAACATTGGTCACGTTGATGGAGTTCGCCCTGCGCGGCGGCGGCGAGAGCGAGGCCTTGCAATGACCGACGATGCACCCGACGCAGACGATCCACGCCGCCCCCCCATCGACCGGCACATGCTCGAGGTGCTGGTCTGCCCGCTCACTCAGGGACGTCTGAACTACGATGCCGAGGCGCAGGAGCTTGTATCGAAGGCCGCGCATCTGGCCTTTCCCATCCGCGGCGGCATCCCCATCCTGCTGATCGACGAAGCGCGCGAGATCGACTGACCACGCGCGCTCGGCCTACACCGCCGAGCTGTGGCCTGTCTTGGCCATCGCGTAGGCGTCGAACATGGCCGCGATCATGCGTGTGAGGGGCCGGCCCGAGGCGGGTATCTCCAGCCCGCGCGCGGTGCGGCGGACGAAATCGCCGAAATGGCCCTGCACGGGGCGGTAAAGCGCATCGAGACCTGCGCGGGTGATCCCGAACTCTGCCTGCAGCTCGGCGTCGTCGGTGGCGAAATCGCACATCAGCATCTCGATCAGCCGCGCGCGCAGCAGGTCGTCGCCGCGGAAAGTGTGCCCGCGCGCGGTGGCGAACTGCCCAGCCAGCACCGATTTCGCCCAGGCCGAGGTTGCCGGAGTGTTCTGCGCGTATCCTTGCGGAAAGCGCGAGATCGACGAGGCGCCGAGGCCGACCAGCGCTTCGGCGGTGTCGTCGGTGTAGCCCTGAAAGTTGCGCTTCAGCCGCCCCTCGCGCAGCGCCACGGCAAGCCCGTCATCGGGGCGGGCGAAGTGATCGATGCCGACCTCGACATAGCCGTCCCACAGGAACAGCCGCTTGGCGGTCTCGTAGAGTTCGAGCCGTTCCTCGGGGCGCGGCAGGCTGTCCGACGGGATCATCTGCTGACGTTTGGCCATCCAGGGCACATGCGCATAGCCGTAAAGCGCAACCCGATCGGGGTTCAGCGACAGAAGCTTCTGCACCGAATCCGTCATCCGCTGCGGCGACTGGTCGGGCAGGCCATAGAGGATATCGGCATTCAGGCTCTGCACCCCGCGTGCGCGAATCGCTGTGGCGGCGGCGTGGGTGATCTCGAAGCTCTGGTCGCGGCCGATGATCGCCTGGATCGCCGGGTCGAAATCCTGCACCCCGATCGAGGCGCGATTCATCCCCGCTTCGGCCAGCGCGTCGAGCCGCGCGTCGTCGATCTCGTTCGGATCGATCTCGACCGAGAACTCGGCATCGCGACCCAGCGGCACCACGTCGAACACCGCTGCGGCCAGCGCACGCATCGAATCGGCCGGCAGCAGCGTCGGCGTGCCACCGCCCCAGTGCAGGCGCGAGAGGGTGATCCCCTCGGGCAGCGCGTTGCGCAAGAGCTCCAGTTCGGCCTTGAGCGTTTCGACATAGCTCAGCACCGGCGCTGTGGAACTGGTGCCCTGCGTGCGGCAGGCACAGAACCAGCACAGACGCCGACAGAACGGCACGTGCAGGTAAAGCGAGATCTGGCTGCCGGGCGTCAGTGCGCGCACCCACTTTCCGAAATCCGCAGGCGTGGTGTCGCCCGAGAATTGCGGCGCCGTCGGGTAGCTGGTGTAGCGCGGCACCCGCGCATCGAACAGCCCCAAACGAGCGAGTTGTGATTCAGTTGACATGTCGCTATCATCTCTGCCTGACACTTGTGCTGCATTGATGTAGATCAACCATGGCTCGTTCAAACACGCTCGTTTCGTTGCAGTCGGATCGATGCAGCGAATGCCCGATTCGACACCGCGCCGTATGCGCCCGCTGCGAGAGCGACGAGCTCGCGCAGCTTGAGGAAATCAAGTTCTACCGCAGCTTCGCGGCCGGGCAGACGATCGTGTGGTCGGGCGATGACATGGATTTCGTGGCGTCGGTGGTGACCGGGATCGCGACGCTGACCCAGACCATGGAGGATGGTCGGCGGCAGATGGTGGGGCTGCTGCTGCCATCGGATTTCGTGGGGCGGCCGGGGCGGGCCTCGGCGCCCTATGACGTGACAGCGACCACCGACGTGGTGATGTGCTGCTTCCGCAAGAAAGCGTTCGAGGAGATGATGCTGAGCGCGCCGGTCATCGGCCAGCGGCTGTTGCAGATGACGCTCGATGAACTGGACGCGGCGCGCGAATGGATGCTGCTGTTGGGCCGCAAGACCGCGCGCGAGAAGATCGCGAGCCTGCTGGCCATCATCGCGCGGCGCGATGCGTCGCTGAAGTTGGCGAATGCGCATGGGTCGCTGACCTTCGACCTGCCGCTGACGCGCGAGGCGATGTCCGAATATCTGGGCCTGACGCTGGAAACCGTGAGCCGCCAGATGTCGGCGCTGCGGCGCGACGGGATCATCGTGACCGAGACCAAGCGCCGCATCCTGATCCCGGATTTCGACCGGCTTCTGGAAGAAACCGGCGACGACAGCGACGGCGGGTTCCTGGTCTGAGCCGGGCGGCCGCCTGCGGCGGCAAAGGTGCGTTCAGGTGTCTGGCGTGGTGCCGATGGTCGCATCGATCTCGGCCAGCATGACCAATGTGCGGACCGTGGCCATCAGATCGGGCGACCGCCCCGGCGGCCTGAGGAACGACAGCGGCAGCGCCAGTGCGCCCAGCCAGCCGCGCCGCCGCGCCCATATGCGCGCGGCTTCGATCGCGGCGCGGGTTTCGGGGCGGTCGGCCTCGGCATAGCCTTGCAGGAAGGCCTGCGCCTCGGAATGTGCATCGCGGCGCAGCCGGCAGGCGATGAAGTGCAGGTCGAACACGAAATTGATCAGCCCGCGCCGCCCGTTGCGTCTGGCGTCGAAGGGTTCGGGCGGGACTTCCAGGTCGATGAAGATGATCCGCTCGCCGTCCCAGCAATGGTCCTTGGCCTTGCCGCGCCCCATCGCCAGCCCGGCCAGGTGCAGTTGCGCCACCGCGCGCCCGGCGGCGCGGCACGCGGCGACACCGTCCGCCACCCTGTAGTCGGGCCGGAGCATCATGTCGTTGACGGTGCGTCCGCTGTCCGACAGCAGCAGATGTTCGTCGGTGCTGGCGATCACCTCGGGCACAGCGATCCCGCGCGCGGCAAGCTCGCGCAGCGTCGCGGCCTCGCGGCTCAGCGCCGCCGTGCCGTCGCCCTTGGAGATGCGCTTGCGCAGGGTCTCGTGGTGCTCGGACTGCTTCATCCAGACCCGCCGGCCATCGAGATCGAGCCGCAGAACGCGCTCGTGCGCATGCTCGCGCCGCGCGCGCGCGCGCGCGAGCGCGTCGGCCAGCGTCGGCGCGCTGATCCGGGGGATTTCGGTATCGTGCTGTCGCGGCATCGCGGCTCCGGTATGGTCAACCGAAGCGTGATAGCAGCATCGCGCGCGCTTGGGAACCAAATCGAGTTGAACGCGCGCAGGCCGGGTGCTAGACGCCGGGGCGACCCGTCCGAAGGGGCGGGCGGACCGGGGCAGGGCGCCCCAGCGGGAACACCATGATGGATCACGGTTCGGACAATGCGTCACTGGGGCGCAATCTGCGCTCTCGCCTGCCGCGCTTGCGCTGGGCGTTGCGCAAGCTGATCGGGCGCAACCCGCCCAAGGGTGATGTGTATTACGGCGACATGGCCGCGCTTTATGACGAGGAGCGCGCGCGCTCGAAGCGCTGGCACCGCGAGCAGACCGCGGTCGAAACCTGTCTGCGCGGCCTGCCCGAAGCGCTGCGCGTGCTCGACGTGCCGGTCGGCACCGGGCGGTTTCTGGCCGCCTATGCGGCGCGCGGTCACGATGTCACGGGGTTGGATGCGTCGGAGGAGATGCTGTCCGTTGCACGCCAGCGCGGTGCCGAGAACGGCACGCGCCTGAGGCTCGTCAAGGGCGATGCGACGCAACTGCCCTATGACGACGGCGCCTTCGAACTGGTCGTCAGCACCCGCTTCCTGCGCCACGTGCTGCCCTTCGAGCAGGCGAAACGCGCGCTGGCCGAGATGGCGCGCGTCTGCTCGGGCCATGCGATCATCGAGATGGGCAGCCGGTCGCGCGCCACGCGCTGGCCGTC
>PUOA01000257.1 GCA_003551925.1 Paracoccaceae bacterium | reverse complement strand
GGCATCCTCGTGCAACTGCCGCTGCCCGATCACATGGATGCTGCCGCCGTGATCGCGGCCATCGAGCCCTCCAAGGATGTGGACGGGTTTCATATCTCCAACGTGGGCCTGCTGGCGACGGGGCTGCGGATCGGCAGCCTGCGCGCCTGGGTGGTGGCGGGCTGTCTGGGCTCGGCCGTGGCGCTGGGCGCGATCGCGCTCGCCGCGCCGCTGGCGCTGCCGCTGGTGCCGCTGGTGGTGGTGCTGGGGCTCTTCAACGGCATGTTCGCGGTCGCGGCCATCGGGTCGATGATGAAGCTCGCCTCGGAAGGGCGCGATGCGCGCGAAGGCACGCGCGTCGGGTTGTGGGGCGCGAGCCAGGCCATCGCCGCGGGCTTTGGCGGGCTGACGGGCGCGGCGCTGGTGGATCTGTTGCGCAACGCGATGGACACCGGCGCGGCCTTCGGAATGACGTTCGTGCTGCAAGGTGCGCTGTTCGTGGCCGCCGCGCTGGTGGCCATCAGGATCATGGACGGGCGCGCCACGATGCAGCCCCGAATCGTAGCGGGAGAATGACGCAATGACCTATGACGTCTTCGTGGTGGGAGGTGGGCCGTCCGGGGCGACTGCGGCCGACGATCTGGCGCGCGCCGGGCACCGGGTGGCGCTGCTGGACCGCGCCGGGCGGATCAAGCCCTGCGGCGGCGCGATCCCGCCCCGGCTGATCGCCGATTTCGACATCCCCGACGATCAGCTTGTCGCGCATATCCGCACCGCACGGATGATCTCGCCCACCGGCCGCGCGGTCGATATCCCGATCGAGAACGGCTTTGTCGGCATGGTCGACCGCGAGCATTTCGACGAGTTCCTGCGCGTCCGCGCTGCCGGGCACGGGGCCGAGCGCCTGACCGGCACCTTCCTGCGGATCGAGCGCGACGCCGACGGCACCCACGTTGTCTGGCGCGACAAGACCAGCGGCGCGGAACGCCGCAGCGCCACCCGGCTGGTGATCGGCGCCGACGGTGCGCGCTCGAACGTCGCGCGCGCCGAGGTGCCGGGCGGCGACAAGATCCCCTACGTCATCGCCTATCACGAGATCATCAAGGCCCCGCCGGCCAATGACCACTACGACCCCGACCGCTGCGACGTGATCTATGACGGCCGCATCAGCCCCGATTTCTATGGCTGGGTGTTCCCGCATGGCAAGAGCTGCTCGGTCGGCATGGGCACCGAAAAGCCCGAGGCCAACCTGAAGCAGGCCACCGCCGCGCTGCGCGCCATGTCGGGGCTGGAGGGCTGCGAGACCATCCGCCGCGAGGGCGCACCGATCCCGCTGCACCCGATGGACCGCTGGGACAATGGCCGCGACGTGGTGCTGGCAGGCGACGCCGCCGGCGTGGTCGCGCCCAGCTCGGGCGAGGGGATCTATTACGCCATGGTCGGCGGGCGCGTGGCCGCCACGGCGGCGCAGGCAGCGCTGGCCTCGGGCCGGGCAAGGGACCTGAAGCTGGCGCGCAAGCTGTTCATGCGCGAGCACAAGACGGTGTTCCGGGTGTTGCGCTCCATGCAGGATGCCTATTATCGCTCGGATGACCGGCGCGAGCGCTTCGTGAGCCTGTGTTTCGACGTCGATGTGCAGCGCCTGACCTTCGAGGCCTACATGAACAAGAAGCTCGTCCGCGCCCGGCCGCTGGCGCATCTCAAGATCGGGGTGAAGAACCTGCTGCATCTGAGCGGGCTGGTCTCGCCCCTGCGGACATGAGCGGGAACGAGGCGCTGATCCCGGCCTGGGTCGGCGGCACGCTGCGTCCGGTCGGCAAGCTCGAGGCGCACCGGCGCGGGCTGCGGCACCCGGCGATCTCGGTTTTCGTGCGCGCGGGCGACGCGGTGCTGATCCAGCGCCGCGCGCTGGGGAAGTATCACACGCCGGGGCTGTGGGCGAACACGGTTTGCACCCATCCGCACTGGGGCGAAGGCTTCGCCGAATGCGCCACCCGCCGGCTGGACGAGGAACTGGGCATCACGGGGCTGTCCCTGACCCCCGCAGGCGAGGTCGAATACCGCGCCGATGTCGGCGGCGGGCTCATCGAGCACGAGGTCGTGCAGGTCTTCACCGCCAGCGCGTCGCGCGATCTGCCCCTCGCCCCCAACCCGTACGAGGTGATGGACACCGCCTGGGTCGCGCTCGACATCCTGGCCGCGCGCGTGCGCGCGGCGCCGGACCGTTTCACCCCGTGGCTGCGCATTTATCTGGCCGAGCACCGCGCTCAGATCTTCGGCCCCGCGTTGGCCCAGTAACCGGCCCGGTAACCGGCGCAGCAACCGGCCCAGTAACCGGCGCAGCAACCGGCACGGTGACTGGCGCAGTTGGAGGGCGCAGTTGGAGGGCGCAGTTGGAGGGCGAGTGACGGGCGCCGCCCTGCCCGCGCGCCTTCAGCGGCGTCGACAGGCCCGAAGCTGCGCATCATACATGATCGCGCGGCTCTCGACCCGGCTCGCCACGCCCAGCAGCCACGGTTTCGCGTTATAGCTCTGACGGTTAAAGCCCGCGTGCCCCTCGTGATAGGCAAGATAAAGATTGCGCGGGTCGTTCAGCGAAATCCCGTTGCGGCGCTGCGACAGGGTCGAATACCAGCCGATGAAATCGGTGGCATCGGCGATGTTTTCGCGCCGCGCGCGACGGTTGCCGGTTGCTTCCTGATACTCCTCCCATGTGCGGTCCAGCGCCTGGCTATAGCCGAAGGCCGAGGATTGCCGGCCCATCGGAATCACGCCCAGCGTGTAGCGCAACGGCGTGCGCGCATCGCCGATGAAGCGGCTCTCGTAATGGATGATGGCCATCTGGATCGGCACCGGAACGCCCCAGCGTCGTTCGGACGCGCGCAGCGCGCGCAGGTAATGCGGCCGCTCGGCCACGATCGCGCAGGCGTCGTCGAGGTTTCGTGGCGCCGAAAAATCCTGCCGCGCGCCACCGCATGCGGCGAGCAGCAGCGCCAGCGCCGCAACCCGGAACAAGATGTTCATCACTGCTCTGCCTTTTGGTCTCTTTTTCCGCAACCTACCCCAAAAACGCCCGAGACGAAACACGAAACGGCCGCGGTTGTCCTGGCAGGACCCGCACTGACCGGCCTGCTGGCGCGGTTGTGACCGACGAGGCGCATTTCCGGGCCGGCTTAACCTTCGATTCACACGGGGCTGCAACACTGCAAGGCGGGTAAAGTGATGGGTGTCGATATGGCAGACCGCGACGGCCAACGGCCGATCGTCATCAAACGCAAGCGCGTCGTGGCGCCGGACGGGCATCATGGCGGTCACTGGAAGGTCGCGTTCGCGGATTTCGCGACGGCGATGATGGCCTTTTTCCTGATGCTGTGGCTGCTGGGGATGACCACCGACGACCAGCGCGCGGGGCTTGCCGATTACTTCACCCCGACGGTGAGCGTGCTGCGCACCCCCGCCGGGGGTGACGGGCTGCTCGGCGACGGCTCGCCCGGGGTCGAGACCCGCATGGGCGGGTCCGAAGGCGACGCGGTGCGCAAGCCTCTGGACACCCCCGACGCCGACGCGACCGACCGGCGCCTCACCATGACGCGCGGTGCGCTGGCGGCGATCGAGGGCGCGCTGCACGCTGCGGCGCAGACCGACGACCCCGAGGTCCGGCGCGCGGTGCGGCAGATGATCACCCGGATCACCGACCAGGGCCTCACGGTCGAACTCTACGACCTCGAGGACTCGCCGCTGTTCCTGAATGGCGGCACCGAGGCATCGGAGGTGCTCATGCAGCTCTCCACGATGCTCGCCGATGCGTTCGGCGATGTCCTGAATTCCGTGGCGATCGACGCCCATGTCCGCGCGCACGCGGTCGTGGAGCGTGACGCGCGCGTCTGGGACCTGAGCACCGCGCGCGCGCTTGCGATGCGGGAGCTGCTGGTCGACCGTGGGCTGGACGAACGGCGCCTGAAGCGCCTGACCGGGCATGGCGACCGCATCGCCGCCGAGGGCAACCCGATCGCGGTGCGCAACAACCGGATCGTGCTGACCCTGCAGCGGCAGGGCTGAGGCATCCGGTCCCCATCACCGCGCGCGATTCCTGCCGCATTGGCCCGCGGAGCGCGCGGGGGGCGGCGTTAGGGCAACATTAAACCACCGGGCGCATGGTGATCTTCAGACACGAATCATCAGCACAGGTGCAGCACATGTCCATCTCTTCCTCGATGAACGCCGGGATCGCCGGCCTGCAGGCCAACACGACCCGGCTTTCGACGATATCGGACAATATCGCCAATTCGGCGACCTACGGGTATCGCCGGGCGCAGACCAGCTTTCATTCGATGGTGCTGGGCGATGGGCGGGCCAACCAGTCCAGCTATGCCGCCGGGGGGGTGCGCACCTCGACCATGCGACTGATCGATCAGGGCGGCCAGCTGATCGGGACACGCAATTCCACCGACCTTGCGATCAACGGGCGCGGCTTCCTGCCGGTGACCACGCAGCAGGGCGCGAACATGGGGCCGGGCGCGATGCCCATGCAGCTGATGACGACCGGGTCATTCCGGTTCGACAGCGACGGCTTCCTGCGCAATCCCACCGGGATGACCTTGCTGGGCTGGGCGGCGGATGCCGACGGCTCGATCCCCGCACAGGCGCGCAACAGCAGTGCCTCGCTGGTGCCGATCCGGCTGGACAACGCGCAGCAGGCGCCGACGCCAACCGCCAACATCACGCTGAACCTCAACCTGCCCGCCTCCGCCACCCTTCCGGATGCTCCCGGAACCGTGCAGGAACTCACGATCGACTATGTCGACGCCACCGGACTCGTCCAGAAACTCGACGTCACCTACACGCCCACCGTGGACCCGGTCGCCGGCCAGACCAACCAGTGGACGCTGACCATTACCGACCCTGCGGATGGTGGCGCCACCGTCTCGGAACACGTTCTGGATTTCGGCGGTGCGATGGCCGATGGTGGGCTCCTGACCGGCGTCACCGGCCCCGGCTATGACCCCGACGCAGGCACCTTCACCATCACGATGGGCGACCAGGACATCGCCGTCGGCATCGGCGCGCTGCTCGACCCGTCGGGGACCACGCAGAACTCGACCGCCTTCTCGCCCTTCAACATCAACAGCGACGGCTTCACGGGGGGCGAGCTTGTGGGCGTCGAGGTGACGTCGGACGGTCTGGTCCAGGCGGTGTTCGACAGCGGCTACACGCGCACCCTCTATCAGGTTCCCCTGGTCGACGTTCCCAACCCCAACGGACTCCAGAGCCTGAACGATCAGGTCTACGCGCTGAGCGCAGACAGCGGCGACTTCTATCTGTGGAACGCCGGTGACGGGCCGACCGGCACCGTGCAGGGCTATGCGCTCGAGCAGTCGGCAACCGATGTCGCCGAAGAACTGACCGGCCTGATCCAGACCCAGCGCGCCTATTCCTCGAACGTCAAGATCATCCAGACGGTGGACGAGATGCTGCAGGAAACCACCAACCTGAAGCGCTGATCCGCCCCTGACATAGAGCTGAAAGGAGCCTGCGATGTCGCTCACCTCCGCCCTTCACGCCGCGAATTCCGGCCTCAACGCCGCCTCGCGCGGCGCGCTTGTGGTTGCCGACAACGTCGCCAACGTCGCCACGCCAGGCTACGCGCCGCGCAGCCTCGGGCTGAGTTCGACCGTGCTTGGCGGCACCGGCACGGGGGTCGCGGTGACAGGCGTTGCACGCAACATCGACCCGGGGCTCCTTGCTGCGCGCCGCTCGGCCGACGGCGCGCAAGAGGCCGCGACCCTCACCGTCGGCTTCTGGCGTGACCTGGAACAAACGGTCGGCGTCGGCGAGGATCCAGGTGCGCTCACCCGGCGCATCGACCGGCTGGGAGTCGCGTTGCAGGACGCCGTCAGCCGCCCTGACAGTGACGCCAGGCTCGACGCCGTGCTGTCATCGGCGACGCAGATCACGACCAAATTCCACGAGATCGAAAGCAGCATCCAGGCCGCGCGGCTGGACGCGGACCGGCAGATCGCGCGCGATGTGATGCGCGTGAACGAGGGGCTCGAACAGCTCGATGCGCTCAACCGCGACATCACGCGCCAGACGCTGCGCGGGCTCGCGCCCAACGGGCTGATCGACCAGCGCCAACGCCTGATCGACAGCATCGCCGAGATCATTCCGGTTCAGGAGGTCGCAGGCGCGCACGGCGCGATCCGGCTGATCGGACCCGGCGGGCAGATGCTCACGGGCTCCGAACCCGCCCGGTTCGATTTCGCCCCCGCCGGCACGGTGACTGCGCAGAACAGCGTCTCGACCGGAGGGCTCTCAGGGCTCACGCTCAACGGCCGCGCGGTGGACACCAGCGCCGACGGACCGCTGGCGGGGGGACGGCTCGCGGCGTCCTTCGCGGTGCGCGACACCGCCGCACCTGCGGCACAGGACGGCCTCGACGCGCTGGCGCGCGATCTCATCGCGCGCTTCGAAGCCCCGCAGGGTGACCCGTCCCTGCCCGCCGGCACGCCGGGGCTGTTCATCGAAGCGAACCCGGCGGGCATACCCGCGGGGTTGGCGGGACGTATCCAGGTCAACCCCGATGCCGACCCCGCTCAGGGCGGGGACCTGTGGAAACTGCGAAGCGGCCTCGGCGCGACGCTTCCCGGGCCGGTTGGGGAAACCCGGGTGCTGGCAGCCATGGCCGACGCGATGGACATCCCCCAGGCGATGTCACCCGGCAGCGCGCAACGTGGCGCATCAGGAAACGCGGCGGCGTTTCTGTCCGAGGTCGGCACCGAGCGGCAAAGCGCCGAAAACGCCAACGCGTTCAGCACGGCCCGACTGCAGGAACTCGAAACGCGTCTTGCCGCCGATGGGGTCGACAGCGACGCCGAGCTTCAGCGTCTGCTGATGATCGAACAATCCTATGCCGCCAATGCGCGCGTGATCCGCGCGATCGACGACATGCTGCGGCGACTGACGGAGCTTTGAGCGATGATACAGCCTTCTTTCGGCGACCTTGCGCAGCGGCTACAGCTCCAGCGGCTGGGAACCGGGATGCGCACCGACATGAAGCGCCTCCTGCGCGAGGTGACGACCGGTCAGGTGGCGGACCCGGGCACCGCGCTGCGCGGCGACCACGCACGGCTGAGCGCGCTGGATACCGCGCGGGGGCGATCGCAGGCGCATGTTCAGGCCGCCCAGGAACTCGCGGGCCATCTGGGCTTGATGCAGCGAACGCTGGACCGCGTGTCCGAGCCGCTGGTCGATCTGTCGACAACGCTGCTCACCGCCAGTCAGACCGGCGACACCGTGCGGCTGTCGCAGGCCGGCCGCGCGACCCGCGCCGCCTTCGAGGATACGGTGGCGGCGCTCAACACGCAGCTTGCTGGCCGCAGCCTGTTTGCCGGGGCGCGCACCGACGGCCCGGCGCTTGCGGACCCCGACACCCTCATGGACGCACTTGTGGGCTCGCTTGACCCCACGGCCACGCCCGCCGACATGGTCGCCGCCGTCGATGCGTGGTTCGCGGGCGGTGGCGGATTCGATGGTGGCTTTCTCGGCACCGCTGCGCCAGAGGCCCCCATCACGCTGGCCAGCGGCCAGCAGATCCGCCTTGATGTGACCGCGGAGGATCCGGCGTTCCGGGGGCTCCTCGCCGGGCTCGCCTTGGGCGCGCTCGCACAGGGGGACGCGCCAGCCCTCGACCGTGCGACACGGCAAGCCCTGGCCGAGGCCTCGGGACTGCGATTGCTGGCGGCAAATGCCGCGGTGATCACCGTCGCCGAAACCGTCGGGCAAGCCGAAGCGCGCGTCGAGGCGGCGCGGGTCGCGGCCGAGACCGAGGGCACCGCACTGGACGTCGCGCGGGCCGGGTTGCTGGATGCGGACCCGTATGCCGCGGCGGCCCGGCTTGATGAACTCATGGCGCAGCTCGACACGCTCTACACCGTCACCGCGCGCAGTTCCAGGCTCTCGCTGACGGAGTATCTGCGATGACTCCGCGGATCTGGATCGCAGTTCTGGCGCTGGCGCTGGTCTGGGCAAGCAGTGCCAGCGCGTCGGTCCGGCTGAAGGATCTGGTCGAATTCGACGGCGTGCGCGGCAACGATCTTCTGGGCTATGGGCTGGTTGTCGGCCTGGACGGAACCGGCGACGGCGTCCGCAACGCCCCATTTACCGAGGATATCATGGCGACCATCCTCGAACGGCTGGGCGTGAACGTGACCGGCGAACAAATCCGTCCGCGCAACGTCGCAGCGGTGATCGTTACCGGCAGCCTTCCGCCCTTCGCGCGCGCCGGCAGCCGGATCGATGTCACCGTCTCGGCAATCGGGGATGCCTCCAGCCTGCTCGGCGGCACGCTGGTCATGACCCCGCTCAACGGGGCGGATGGCCAGATCTATGCGGTGGCACAAGGCTCGGTCCTGGCCGGAGGCATCGCCGCCGAGGGGGAGGCTGCGCGGGTCGTGCAAGGTGTCCCGACCGCGGGCATGATTCCCATGGGCGCGCGCGTGGAGCGCGAGGTCGATTTCGACCTGTCCTCGCTGGGGCGTGTCCGGCTGGCGCTGCGCGCGCCCGATTTCTCGACCGCGGCGCGGATCGAAAGCGTGGTCAACGCGCATTACGGACGTCAGGTGGCGGTCATGCTCGATGCCGGAACGGTGGCCGTCGATATCGCTGCGACCGGCGCGCAATCCCCCGCCCACGCGCTCAGCCGGATCGAGAACCTTGCCGTCACGCCGCAGAGCCGCGCGCGCGTGGTGGTCGATCAGCGCTCCGGCACGATCGTCATGGGCGAGGATGTGCGCATCAGCCGCGTGGCGGTCGCGCAAGGTGGCCTGACCCTGCGCGTGACCGAGGAACCGCTGGTGGTGCAGCCCAACCCCTTCGCCGAAGGCGAGACCGTGGTCGTGCCGCGCACCGAGGCCGAGATCGAACAGGCCCCGGGCACCCAGATGGCAGAGCTCAGCGGCGGCACGTCGCTGTCCGAGATCGTCGCGGGACTGAACGCGCTCGGGGTCTCCCCGCGCGAGATGATCGATATCCTGAGCAGCATCAACAGCGCCGGCGCCCTGCATGCCGAACTGATCGTGCGGTGAGCGATGGTCGCGCAGGTTCGGGCGCACCTGCCAGTGCCATCCGCTGCAGCCTTTCGCGGTGCCGCGGCGGACGTGGTGCGCAGTGCCACGATCGCGGCCGCCGGTCGCCGGCCCACCGGGTTCGGGGTTCGGGGTTCAGGGTTCGACGACGGGGAGCTTCCGCGCCCGTGAAGCTCCAGGCAGGCTGCGGCGGGGGCTCAACGGTGGTCCGACAGATCATCAAGGAAGGCCGCGGCATCAAGAAAACACCGCTCGCGCCCCCGGGCGAGCGCCGCGGCTTCGGCATCCTCGCCCCAGAGCTCGGCCTGCCAGTCTTCGTCGATCCGCGAGCAGCGCCACAGCTGTTCCGGCGGGGCGCGGTGTTCTGCTGCCGCCAGCGCGATCACAAGCGATCCGGACATGGTCACCAGATCATGCACCGCCGCCAGTTCGAAGGCGGTCATGCGCTTCACTGGCCGGGCGAGCGCGCGCAGCGCGGCCTCGGGCTGGGCCACGTGCATGACCCCACGCGCCACGGTCAATCGGGCGCCGAACCGCTCGGCGGCCCAGTCCAGCAACGGGTCCCAGGCCGCGGCTTCGCGCGCGACCAGCGCGTCGGGTGCCTGGGCACGGTAGCAGATCAGATCGGCCTCGGCGTAGGATGCGATCATCGCCGCCACCGGGGCAGGCTGCGGACGCACCTTGTCGATCGCGGCATTCGCCGCGCGCGTGGCCGGCATCGTCTCGGGGTCGATGCGCTCCTCCTGCGCGCGCCATTCGGCCGCCACCCGCTCGGCGAGCGCCCGCGTCGGCAGCGCGAGCGGAACGCGGGCCGGTGTGTTCACGGGGCGACCGTCGAGCAGCACCTGATACCCCTCCGCGCCCGGGGCAATGTGGACCTCGCTCCAGAATCGCCGCCGCGCCCAGCTGCTCATGTCGCCTCGTCGAACGGATCCTCGGGCGCGTCCTGGTCGGACAGTCCCAGCGTCTGCCAGCTGCGCGCCATGTGGGCGGGCAATGGGGCGGTCAGCGCCAGCGGAGCGCCGGTGACGGGATGGCGCAGCCACAGGCTGCGCGCGTGCAGATGCAGCTTGCGGCTGATATCGCCGCCCAGCTGGGCGCCCCAGCCGTCGCCCGGATTGTCCTGCCCCGAGCCCCCATACTTGCCGTCGCCCACGATCGGATGGCCGAGCTCGGCCATGTGCGCGCGCAGCTGGTGTGTGCGCCCCGTCACCGGCGCCAGCGCCACCCACGCCGTGCGCTGGCCCAGCGCCGCAAGGACCGCGTAATGCGTGGTCGCGGGCCTGGCGCCGGGCGTATCGGCGATCTCGCGCGGGTGCAGGCAGCGCATCTTTTCGGCCTTCGGGCCACCGGCCTTGACCAGACCGTAGCGAATGGTCCCCTTGCGCGGCGACGGCACCCCGGCAACGAGCGCCCAGTAGAGCTTGCGGGTTTCGCGGTGGCGGAACGCCTCGGCGAGGCGGCGGGCAACGCGCGGGGTGCGCGCCAGCAGCATCAGCCCCGAGGTGTCCTTGTCCAGCCGGTGCACCAGCACCGGGCGCTCCTTGTAGTCGAAGCGCAGCGCCTCGGCCAACCCGTCGACATGGCGGTTCCCCTGCCCGCTGCCGCCCTGCGAGGGCAGGCCCGGCGGCTTGTTCAGCGCGATGATGTGCTGGTCCTTCCACAGCACCGCCGCGCGGATCATGTCCGCGTCAGTGGGCGCGATTGCAGGGGCGGTGGCGGCCGGTGGTGGCGGAGCCGCCTCGGGGAAGGGCGGGATGCGCACGCTCTGGCCCGGTTCGACGCGCGTTGCGGCCTTGACCCGCGCGCCGTCGATGCGGATGTCGCCCTTGCGGCACGCGCGTTCGACAAGCCCCTGCGTCAGTTGCGGAAACTGCCGCTTGAGCCAACGGTCCAGCCGCTGGCCGCCGTCTTCAGCGGCGACGGTGAGGGTCTGCACGCGGCTCATGGGCACGGCCCGCGATTGGTGGTGGCCGGAAGGATCATCCGCCGGTCATTCGACGCACGGCGCCAGATTGTCAACCGCCCTGGGAACAGGCCGCCGCCCGGCGCCTCGAACGCGCATGGAGCCACGGTGCCAGCGCCCGGTCATAGACCAGCGCTGCGAGGTGCCGGATGCCCGGCAGCGCCACGAGCCCCGCCAGCCAGCGCCAGTAGGGCAACGCCCGCCACAGGGCCAGGAACGCGTCCACCCCGTCAAGCAACGTCTCTCCTTGCACCGCATGCAGTCGGCGCATGGCGCGGTCGCGGTCCAGCCCCCATTCGGCCAGCGGTGCGTCGTGCAGGTCGGCAAACCGGATGCGCGCATCATGACGTGCGGCCAGGCGGCGGTAATGCGCGATTTCGGCGCGGCAAATGGGGCAGCGGTCATTGTAGAGAATCGTGAGCATCGCGTTTCTCCTGAGCATCGAGCGCGGGCGGGCGCCGTGTCCTGCCGGAGACATGGCGCCGCGATGCGCGAAGTCCACCACCTGCCGGGGCTCGTCCGCCTGTTGACGCCACAACGAAAAACGCGCCCCTCGGAGGGGCGCGTCAGAATTCAGACGGGCTGGATGCGCGTCAGGCGACGCTCAGCAGGGCGCGCGCCTCGTGCGGCTTGAGCGTCATCCGCGCGCTTGCATAGGCGCCGCGGCCGGTCGTGTCGGCCAGTTCGGGGAACAGCGCGAAGATTTCGGCCCGCTGCGGCGCATCGAGCCCCGCCAGCGACCAGTCGGCGGGCTGGAAGCTTTCGCTCCACGCCCCATCGCCGCGGATGATCTCGTGACTGTCGAACATGACATGGACATAGGTCACCGGCGCGGCGTCGCGGGTAACGCCCGGCATCCCGACCAGATGTTGCGCAGGCACCAGCACCTCGCGCTCGCCGAACAGCAGTTCGGCCTGCGGGCCCGAGACGAGCATCCGGTGCTGCGGCGACACGCGGGTGTCGCGCAGCGGAAGCCCGGCGCCCAGCGCGCCGGCTGCAATCCGCACCGGCGCGTGTTCGGGCATGGCGGCAACCGCATCGGCGTCAAGCACCCGCATCCCCACCCAGACAAGCGGCAGATAACCGTTGTCGCGGGTCAGGACCAGGTCGCCGGGGCGCAGATCCTCGACCGGCTTCGGACCGTCGCGCGTGTCGATCAGCGTGCCGGCGACGAAACACGGGATTTCGGGGCCCGGCTCGCTGATCTTGTTCTGGTAACTGCCATCCTCCTGAATCTGGCCGTTGAGCCCGATATCCTCGAAGGGCGTCGTGGCCACCGTCACGGTGTTGATGGGATCGCCGGACCAGTCCTCGCTGGTGATCAACGAGTTCGCCGGAGCAACGAAATCCAGCTCGTTGCCCGCCTCGTCCACCAGCGTGAAGGCGACGAACTGGCCCTCATAGGGCGTCGTCTCACCGGTCTCGAGGTTGATCGTTTCACCTTGCCCGAGGAAGTCGAAGGCCGCCGCCAGCGTGTAGGTGACACCGTCGATTTCGGTCTCGGCGCCGATGCCGACATTCGCGAATTCCTCGCTCACCGCGTCGCCGGTGAAGGTGATGCCATCGACCACACCCGCGAAATTGCCCGCGTCAAAGGTGTACTGCGTCCCCTGGCTGTCGCCGTCCACGCCCGGCGCGTTGCCAGCAAGCTGGATGGCGCCATTCACGGTTACACTCATCGCTCAATTCCTTCTGCTGGGCCGCGCGACCGGCGTCTGGCCGGGTCGGGTCGGCCGAATTCGTCCCTGCCGAGACCTGAGCGCTCCGACTGTCGGTGGACCGACCGCGTGCGCCCGCACCGATTCCGTCAATTGCTGTTCTGCTAACACATCAAGCCCCCGAAATCTGTCACGATTCCGGGGCAATTCGGGCGGTATCGTGAAATCTCCGTTTCCATTGCCGGAACAAACCACACACGCGCGCCCGCACCGCCGCCGGTTTTCCGGTTTCGCGCGGGCTTCGGCGCGGCTATACCACCGTCGGTCGGGCATGTCGCTTGGGGGACGCAATGGCAAATGTGGTGGTCGTCGGCGCGCAATGGGGCGACGAGGGCAAGGGCAAGATCGTCGACTGGCTGAGCGAGCGCGCCGATGTGGTCGCCCGGTTTCAGGGCGGGCACAATGCCGGGCACACGCTGGTGATCGACGGGCAGGTCTACAAGCTGCACGCACTGCCGTCGGGGGTGGTGCGCGGCGGCAAGCTGTCGGTGATCGGCAACGGCGTGGTGCTGGACCCGTGGCACCTGCTGTCCGAGATCGAGACGCTGCGCGGCCAGGGGGTCGAAATCACCCCCGAAACGCTGATGATCGCCGAGAACACGCCCCTGATCCTGCCCTTCCACGGCGAGCTTGACCGCGCGCGCGAGGGCCAGAGCACGGTCGCGCGGATCGGCACCACCGGGCGCGGCATCGGCCCGGCCTATGAGGACAAGGTCGGCCGCCGCGCCATCCGGGTCGCCGACCTGGGCGACGACGCCACGCTGCAAACCCGCGTGGACCGCGCGCTGGTGCATCACAACGCCCTGCGCACCGGGCTGGGGCTGACCCCGATCGACCGCGATGCGCTGCTCGCGCAATTGCGCGCCATCGCGCCCGAGCTGCTGCCCTATGCCGCGCCGGTGTGGAAGGTGCTGGGCGAGAAACGCCGCGCCGGCAAGCGCATCCTGTTCGAGGGTGCGCAGGGCGCGCTTCTGGACATCGATTTCGGCACCTATCCCTTCGTGACCTCGTCGAACGTGATCGCGGGGCAGGCGGCCACCGGGACCGGCGTCGGCCCCGGCGCGATCGATTACGTGCTGGGCATCGTCAAGGCCTACACCACCCGCGTCGGCGAGGGGCCGTTCCCCACCGAGCTTGACGACGCCGACGGCCAGCGGCTGGGCGAGCGCGGCCACGAATTCGGCACCACCACCGGGCGCAAGCGCCGCTGCGGGTGGTTCGATGCGGTGCTGGTGCGCCAGACCTGCGCGACATCCGGGGTGCGCGGCATCGCGCTGACCAAGCTTGACGTGCTGGACGGGTTCGAGACGCTGCGCATCTGCACGGGCTACGAACTGGACGGCGCGCGGCTTGACCACCTGCCCATCGCTGCCGACCAGCAGGCCCGCTGCCGCCCCGTCTACGAGGAACTGCCGGGCTGGTCCGCCTCGACCGAGGGCGCGCGGCGCTGGGCCGACCTGCCGGCCGAGGCGATCAAGTATGTTCGCCGGATCGAGGAGTTGATCGGCTGCCCGGTCGCGCTACTGTCCACATCGCCCGAACGCGATGACACCATCCTGGTAACGGACCCGTACGCAGATTGACCGAGCTCAGCTACAAAGCCCGCCGCCGCCTGTCGCTTCTGGTGCTCGTGGTCGGCCTGCCCGTCTACATCATCGTGGCGGTCAACGTGATCGCGCTGTTCGACCGGCCGCCATTTGTGGTGGAGATCCTGGTCTATGTCGTGCTGGGGATCGTCTGGGCGCTGCCGCTCAGGGCGGTGTTCCGCGGCATCGGCAAACCTGACCCCGACGCCGACCCGGACGGTCGCTGAGCGGCTGCGCTCATCTCCTGTTAAGGCGGTTGTCGTATCTCGGTCCTGATCCGGAGGTCAGGACATGCGAATCGCCCTGCAAGACGTCTTCCCTGCCGTGATGCTCAGCCTGCTGGGGTTGGGTATCCTGACCGCATTGTCGGTCAGGCCGGCGCCGGGAGCGACCGCCTATGGCCTCCTGATCGCTCCGTGGGCGCCGCCTGATGCCGTGGCGGCGGTTGACGCGGCCATCGTCGATCTGCGCCTCGGCGGGCGGTTGATCGTGCTGGCGGCGGATCGGCCGCCGGCGTCCGGGTCGCTTCCGCGCGGGGTGTTCGTGATCGGTGCCGTTGCCGGCCTGTGCGGCGCGGACACGCAGGAAGGGTGACAGCCATGACGACACAGACCACGTCGCGCGTCGGGTCGATCCGACATTCGGCAGGCCGGTTCATCGGCATGTTTCTGTGGCTCAATGTCGCGGTTTCCGTGGTGATCGCACTGCTGGGCGGAGAAGGCGGCATGCTGGTGCCGCTGGTCATGGCCGCCCTTGCCGGCGTCAGCGCGCTGGACCGCTGGCGCAACCCGATCGGCGAAAGCATGCAGCTCACCGCCTCGGCCAGCCTGGCGCTGATCGTCGCGCTGTTCGTCTACCAGTTGTCGGGCCATCCCTGGCAGATCGACGCGCACATGTATTTCTTCGCGGCCTTCGCCTGCACCGCGGTGTTCTGCAACTGGCGCGCGCTGGTGCTCTATGCCGGCATCGTCGCGGTGCATCATCTGGGTCTGAACTTTCTGCTGCCGCTGGCGGTGTTTCCGGGGGGCAGCGATCTGGGTCGCGTCCTGCTGCATGCCGGCATCATCGTCCTGCAGGCGGTGGCCCTGATCTGGTTGGCGCGCATGCTCGTCAACGCGCTCACCGATGCCGACCGCGCGGTCGATGCCGCCGAAGCCGCGCAGGCCGCGGTCGAGCGCGCCAGCGGCGAACGCGCCCGGGCGGAGGCCGAAATCGCCAGCGAGCGTCAGGCCGAGATGCAGCGCCAGACCCGGGTGATTTCCGATCTGCGGGACGGTTTGCAGCGTCTGGCCGCGGGCGACCTGACCCGCCGGATCGACAGCCCTGCCGCCGATCCCTTCCCGGCCGCCTATGACGCGCTTCGGGCGTCCTACAACGACGCGGTGGACCGCCTTTCGCGCGTTGCACGCTCCATCGAGAATGTCGCGGGTTCGGTCAACGCGGGGACGGGCGAGATTTCGCAGGCGGCCGCCGACCTTTCGTCGCGGGCCGAGACGCAGGCCGCGACGCTGGAGCAATCAGCCGCCGCGCTCAACGAGCTGTCGGAAAGCGTCGGCGCCACCGCCGAGCGGGCTGCGTCGGCGCGATCGGCAAGCCAGGTCAATGTCGACGAAGCCCGCGCCGGGGAGAGCGTGGTGCGCGAGGCGGTCGAAGCGATGCGCGCGATCAAGGCAAGCTCTGCGCAGGTCTCGCAGATCATCGGCGCGATCGATGACATCGCATTCCAGACGAACCTGCTGGCGCTCAATGCAGGGGTCGAGGCGGCGCGTGCCGGCGAGGCCGGGCGCGGCTTTGCCGTCGTTGCCTCCGAGGTCCGCGCACTCGCTCAGCGCGCATCCGACTCGGCGCGTGAAATCAAGGGGCTGATAACCGAGAGCAGCGCCCATGTGGAAACCGGCGCGACGCTTGTCGCCCGCACCGGTGAGAGCCTTGAACGCATCCTTTCGCAGGCGAATGAGGTCTCGCAGCTGATGAGCGAGATCGCGACCGCCGCTGCCGAACAGGCCGCCGGTCTGGGCGAGGTGAATGACGGGGTGAGCCAGCTCGACCGCGTCACGCAGGAAAACGCGGCGGCGGCAGAGCAGGCAACCGCCGCGTCCGCCACCCTCAACGAAAACGCCTCGGACCTGATGGTCGAGCTTGCCGCGCTGCGCACCGATCGCGACGCCCCCCCACGGCACGGCGGGGCTGCTTCGAGCACCCCGATCCCGGCGTCGGTCGGCGACCTCTCGGGGCTGCACGGGCCCCGGACGGCAGCCGAGCCCAGGCGCATCGATTCCCGAGCCGAGAGCGCGGCGTGGGGTGCCTTCTGATCGCGGCAGCCTTGTTTCCGGGCCGATGTGCCCGGATACCGCGTGTTGGTGCCGCAGGTAGTCTCCCCAGAAGTGCCGTTTGGAAATTCCCCGGTTTTGCGGGTTTGAGCGCCAACCCGCGGGGGCATGCCCCCCGCAGGTTGGCAACGGCCACATCCTTCCACCTGATCATGCCGACCGAAACGGGAGGCATGTGGGTGGTCAGACTTGGGGAAGTTGTCATGATTCATGACTTGAAGCGGCAGGGGCTGTCGATCTCTGCCATTGCGCGCAAGCTCGGCCTTGATCGCAAGACGGTGCGCACGCCTCCGGAGGGTGGCCTCGCGGCGCCGGTTTACGGACCTCGCCAGCCGTGTCCGCGGCTGCTCGAGCCTTTCGAACCCTATCTGCGCGCGCGCATCCTTGCCTTTCCGGACCTGTCCGGCCGGCGACTGCTGCGCGAGATCCGTGGGGTGGGATATGGCGGCGGTTACACCGCGGTCACCGATTACCTGCGTGCGCTTCGTCCGCCCAGGTCCACGGTCTTCGAGCGACGGTTCGAACCCCCGGCTGGGCTGCAGGCACAGGTCGACTTCGCGCAGTTCCGGGTAGAATTCACCGATGAGCCCGGCGTGACCCGCATCGTCTGGCTGTTCCCCATGGTGCTCGGCCACAGCCGCTGGCTCTGGGGGCGGTTCTGTGCGCTGCGGATTTGCATACGGTGATGCGCTGTCACATCGACGCTTTCGCCGCGATGGGCGGGGCACCGTCGGAACTGCGCTACGACCGGATGAAGACGGCGGTGATCGACGGGACTGCCGAGGGCGTGATCACCTGCAATTCCTCGCTGGTGGCGCTCCTGACCCATTACGGCGCGCTTCCTCGCGCCTGCCGCCCGCATCGGGCCAGGACGAAAGGCAGCTGAAGGGACCGAGGCCGCAGCGCGGCCGCGTAAGCCCGACAACGAGCGACCGTATCGCCATATCCGCCAGGACTTCTTCCTCGCCCGCAGCTTCCGGAACCTGGACGACCTCAACGCCCGGTTCGACGACTGGCGCGCGACCATCGCCAATCCGCGCCGCCATGCGACCACACCGCAAGATCGTGCCGCCCAGACCCGCCGAGCTTCCGATGCCGTCCCCTGCCGGCCGCCAAACCGATGTCGGGCGCCGGCCGCTTGCTTTCCATGACGCCGTGGCGCGTCGCCTGGCCGCGGGCGAGGAAGTCCGCCGATGAGCGAGATCCTCGACCGCATTCATGCCAGCTTGATCGGGTTGTGCAACCTCGCTCAGGATCGCAAGTCTCGCCTCGTCCGTCCGGCAACGCCGGCGCTGGACACCCGGCACACCCCCATCTCGCACGATAGCCTCCATCGCATACGACGTCAGCAACGACGTAAACCACACCAACCACCTCACTCCGGGCAGGCGGCCGAAACCGGGCGGTTACGACCCTTCACGCGGTGAGCAACGACGACCCTCGGCGGATGCTCACGACTATCCCGCCGCTACCGTGGCCTGCTGTTGCACCGCCGTTCCCGGATCACGTTCCTGACTCAAGTCCAGCGCCCATCAGAGATGATCCGGGTTTGCTTCTCGGACGGCGCGGTTCGCGCTGGAATCAGCACATTTCGTCAAGGAATTGCGCAAGGGGTCGACCCTGTGCCCTGGCAGTCGCCAGGCGGCGCTGCAGTAACGCAACAAGCTGCGGGTCGTCAAAGACGACATATCCCCCCATGGCATAGAGGACGCCTTTACTGCCGACGAATGCGCCCGAGCTGAGGCCGGAGACTTCGAAGTCGCAGACCATGCATGTCACACCGGGCCGCCACTTCGCCATGGCCTGTCGCAGCGTTCCGGCTTGCTGTTCGATGGCTTCCCTGCTCAGCACGGCGTATCGGCCCCGGCGCGCGAATACTGCTTTCAGCGCCTGAGCATCGAGCAAGATCAGGCCTTCGATCTGACTGACGTTATCAAATGCACGGCGCAGACCGGCAAGCCGTTGCAGATACGCCGTCAGATCACGTCCGGGCGCAAGTTCGACCGCCAGGACCTCAGGGGTCTTGGCAAATTCTGGCAGCGTTGTCGGAAGATAGACGAGCGGATCGAACTGCGCGAGGCGCCACATCCGAAAAAACACATCTTCTGCGGCGTCCACGAAGTCGGGCAGGAATCTCCACTCCGTGGGCCTTGGCTCTACTGATGCAGCTTTGTCTGAGGCGGCAGAAGGCATCGCTTCCGAGCGAGGGCGACGGAACACGCACTGGCCCGTCGACTGTGCTGTCCGAAGCGCGGTCGCAAGCACCTCGCGCAGCCGTGTCACCTGCGCTGAGCCGCACTGTGGAATCGAGCGACACTCTTCGAGGAACGCGTCAAGGCGCAACGGATCGTCCAGAAGGGACCCCAGCGTCACCTGTTCCAGAAGCCCGTGGTTGCGGACCTGGGCGCGAAGCCGCACATCCGGGTATTGCTCGCACAGCAATCGCGCAATGCTCCAGTCGAGGCGCGCCTCTGGGCTGTTCGCGGGCAAGGTTCCTACCTGGATCGGCGTGGCGTCAGTCATCAGCTTCTCCCCCGCTCACGCGTGTCCCGAGACATTTGACGCTTCACGCAAGCCAGAATCTCGAAACTTCTCTGCGCCCGCCCCGGTCGCACCCGTTTTCACCTCGATGGCAACCGATGCCGACCTTCCCGCGATGTCAGCCCAACCGCCGACGGAGACGCAAAATATCGAGGGCAACATGCCGAGTCAAAGAGATTGCGCCCCGTTTCGGGTCACGCCCTGCTTGCTGCGCCGTCATGCCAAGTGTGAGTCGCTTCGGTGTGGTGCAGGCTGCTGCGCCACCGACAAGGTGCTATGCCGCGCGTGTGCTTCTTGCCGGCGATCGGCGATGAGGAAGGTGCGCATTCGGTTGAACTGCGCCCAGACGCGTTGTAGGGGTCAACTGGCGAGGCATGCCCTTGACGCAATCCTCGCCATCGGTTGCCCAGACGCGCATGCGTGTCTTCCCGAGGCACTTAATCCAACAGCGCGAGGTAAGTGTATGGCAGCGACACTCTCCGCCGTCCATCCAGGCCCCGCATTGTGAACGGGGGGGGTGACTCAGTTCTCGACAGGGTGCGTGCTCGATCGCTGCGGCTGCTCGGGGATGTCGCGATCGTTGCGGGCAGCCTGTTTCTTCTCCTTGTTGCGTTGGGCGCCAGCGCCTTTCTCAGTTTCGCTGCGCTGGATCGCGCGCAGATGGATCTGCTGTCCGAACAATACCATCTCGCGGGGCGCGAAACCGGCGCAAGGATAGAGGAGGGATTGCGCTTCGGACGGCCACTCGATCAGTTCCTGGGGCTGGACGCCATCCTCGAGGAAATCGCTGCCGTCCGCGGCGTTTCCGACGTCGCTGTCGCAGATGCCGACGGCGCGCTGTTGGGCGAGGGAGCGCCGGTGCTGACGGAGTCGCAGGCGGCGGCCCTGCGCGCGGCTGTGCGTGGCCTGCAATCGACGGGTGCTGCAGGACCGGACCGCGCGCGCGTCCCCGCGCCTGTTCTTGCCGGTGCCCACCGCCTGTTCCTAACACCGCTCAGGACCCCGGACGAGAACATGGCGGGGGCGCTCGTGGTCATGGTCCCGCTGGATGCGCTGTCGGCCGCACGCGACGAGGCCGTGGCCGAGGCGGTGACCGCGATGCTGATCATCAGCGGTGTCGCCGCGGCGCTGCTGGCGATTGCCGCCGGGCGGCTGCGCGGTGCGATGCTGCGTCAGACATCGAGCGGTGCGACCGCGCGATGGCGCTGGATCCTGGTGCCGCTGGTCGTCCTTCTGTCAGCGCAGCTTGCCTATGCTGCGTTCGCCCTGCAGAGCATGCGCTTCGATCTGACGGCTGCGGCAGAAACCAGTGCGGCGCGGAGCGTTCAACGCGTGGGCGAGGACCTTGATCGCTTGCTGGCGCTTGGCCTGAGCTTCGACCGGATGCCCGGGCTGGATGCGCGCCTGTACGAAACGCTGACGCTAGGTAGCGCGGTCGAGCGCCTTGACCTTGTCGATGCCTCCGGTCGTATGCGCATCCAGGTGGATCGGCCCGCCGACGACCCGCCGGGCCGGGTGGCGCAGTGGATGCCGGTGGCGCAGCCAGCCAGCGTGGCGCGGACCCTGACAAGCGCGGAGGGAAGCGAGGCGGGCCAGCTGGTGGCGCATGTCAATCGCGCATCGATCGCCGCCGGCATGGCCGATCAGGCGCTCAAGATGCTGACGGTCGCGGCAACCTCGGCCTTCGTGATGGTCGAGCTGTTCATACTGCTGCAGCTCGCGTTGCGCCGGTCGCTCGCGCGGGCCGGCGCCGCGGTTGCCCCGCCTGTGGCCGCGCGGCGCACCACGCCGCCAGCGGCGCCATCCGACGCGGCCGCGCTGCACCTGATCGCGCGACCGGTGATGTTTGTCTTTGTCCTGTCCTGGGCGCTGCCATTGTCCTTTCTGCCCCTCAAGATGCGCAGCCTCGGCACTGATCTATGGGGGCTGCCGCAGGATCTGGTGCTGGCGCTGCCGATCTCGGCCGAAATGGGCGCTGCGCTGGCCACGGCGGTGCTGGCTGGTCGGATGAGCGACCGTTTCGGCTGGTCCTGGCCATTTGTGGCGGGTCTGGCCCTCTCCGTGCTCGGGGGCATCGGGGCGGCGCTGGCCCCGGACGGCCTCAGCTTCGTGCTTGCGCGTACCGTGACGGGGCTGGGATACGGGCTGGCGTGGATGGGGTTGCAGGGCTTCGTCGTGCAGAACTGCGGCGCCGAGCAGCGGGGCCGCGCTCTTGCGAATCTGATGGCCGGAATCCTGGCGGGCTTCATCGTCGGCACCGCCATCGGAGGGATCCTTGCAGAACAGCTCGGCCGCGCTCTGGTCCTGTGGGCAACCGGGCTGGGGGCGCTCGCGCCACTGGCGGTCGCACTGGTAACGTTGCGCCCATATTTGCGCCTGCGCAACGTGCGACGACCCCCTTGCATGGAGGCTGCGGCTGGTGCCGTGCAGCCGGCCAGGCACGGTGGCTGGAGCCCGCTGTTGCGCAGCCCCCCCTATCTGAGCCTTCTGCTGCTCTCGGTGGTGCCGTTCTCGATCGCGCAAGTGGGATTGCTGTACTTCGCGGTGCCGCTGCATCTGGACCGGATCGGCGCCGCGGCGGACGATGCCGGCCGTGTCCTGATGGTCTACGGCCTGGTGGTGATCGCACTCGGTCCGTTGCTGAGCGGGTTCATCGACCGGACAGAGCGCAAGGCACCGATCGTCGTTGCCGGTGGTCTGTGCGGGGGGCTGGGGCTGGGGCTGCTGGCGGTCGATCTGGGCCTTGCCGGTATCTTTCTGGCCGCCGCAGCGCTCAGCCTGTCGAGCACCCTGATCGAGCCCGCGCGCGCCGCGCTCGTCCTGCGCCTGCCGGCGGTGCAGGCGGCGGGTCCGGCCTCGGCTCTGGGGTTGCAACGCGCGGCGGACAAGCTGGGACAGATGCTGGGGCCGATGGCCATCGCCATGATGCTGCCCGCGGCAGATATCATCGACCGTGTGGCGGTGCTGGGGCTTGGCTTTGCCGGGGCAAGTGTCTTGCTGGCGCTGGTCTTGATGGCGGGTGGCCGGCGCAGGGGCGCTCCTGATCATGCCTGACGGCGGGACGCATGCCTTGCCCTCGCTCGGCGCAGAGGTCGAGATGCCGGTGATCGACGCGCAGGGCGATACCGGCTTCGTGGATGACAGGTACTTCGCGGCCCTGCAGCGGCTGCGCGGTGAAGACGCATGCGCGCACACCCTGGGCGGACGCATGGTTGCCCTGTCGTCG
>PUOA01000171.1 GCA_003551925.1 Paracoccaceae bacterium | reverse complement strand
GAGCCTGCCACGCCCGAGCCTGCCGTCGAGGCGGCGCTCATGCACCCGGTCGAGTCTGAGCCCGCAGCGGCTGACGCCGGGGCTGCGTCCGCCGAGCCGGAGCCCGCCGAACCCGAACCCGCCGAACCCGAACCCGCCGCACCCGAGCCCGTCGGCGCCCAGCCGGGCCGCACCGAGGCAGAGTCCGAGCCCGCGGCCACCAGGCCGCGCCGGCGCGGCTGGTGGAACACCGGCGGCTGACCCGGTATCGGGCGCGCGCCCGGCGGGCAGATGCGCACGCAGCCGTGACAATCCGCGCCCGTGACCTTTGCGCGGCGGGTGACTAGAAGACAGTCACCCGCCCGTCGTCCGGGCCGATGCCACAGGAGCCCCATGTTCGGGATTGATCTGATCGACGCCGCCCTGCTGCCCGCGCTGATCATCGCGCTGGGGGGCGGGATCATTTCGTTCCTGTCGCCCTGCGTGTTGCCGATCGTGCCGCCGTATCTGGCCTATATGGGCGGGATCAGCATGAAGGAATTCACCGAGGGCGGGCGCGCGCAGCGCCGCGCGATCCTGCCGGCGGTGTTCTTCGTGATGGGGCTGTCGACGATCTTTCTGCTGCTGGGGTTCACGGCTTCGACCATGGGCAACCTGTTCCTGCGCAACGCCGAGCTGTTCGGCCGGATCGCGGGCGTGGTGGTGATCGTGTTCGGGCTGCATTTCCTGGGCGTGTTCCGCATCCCCGTGCTGAACCGCGAGGCGCGGCTGGATGCGGGCGATCAGGGCGGCTCGGCGCTGGGGGCCTATGTGCTGGGGCTGGCCTTCGCCTTTGGCTGGACGCCCTGCATCGGCCCGGTGCTGGGGATGATCCTGACCATGGCCGCGGCCGAGGCGACGGTGGCGCGCGGGACCGTGCTGCTGGGCGTCTATGCGCTGGGGCTGGGCGTGCCGTTCCTGCTGGCGGCGATCTTCGTGCAGCGCTCGATGGCGGTCATGCAGGCGCTCAAGAAGCACATGGTGGTGATCGAGAAGGTCATGGGCGCGATGCTGCTGCTGGTTGGCATCGCGCTGGTCACCGGGGCGTTCTCGGCGTTCTCGTGGTGGCTGCTCGAGACCTTCCCCGCGATGGCCTGGATCGGCTGAGCCCCGCGGGTGCGCTCAGGTGAGCGCACCGTCGGGCGTGATCCGCGTGGCGCCGCCCAGATAGGGGTGCAGCGCGGCGGGCAGATCGACGCCGCCCTCGGCGGTCTGGCCATTTTCAAGCACCGCGATCAGGCAGCGCCCCACCGCCAGCCCCGAGCCGTTGAGCGTGTGCAGGAAGGCGGGCTTGCCGTCGGCGGCGCGGTAGCGCGCGCTCATCCGCCGGGCCTGGAAATCGCCGCAGACCGACACCGAGCTGATCTCGCGATAGGTGCCCTGACCGGGCAGCCAGACCTCGATGTCATGCGTGCGCTGCGCGCCGAAGCCCATGTCGCCGGTGCACAGCACCACGGTGCGATAGGCCAGCCCCAGCCGTTCGAGGATGCCTTCGGCGCAGCGCGTCATGCGCGCGTGCTCGGCCGCGCTGTCCTCGGGGCGGGTCAGGCTGACCATCTCGACCTTCTCGAACTGGTGCTGGCGCAGCATCCCGCGCGTGTCCTTGCCCGCGCTGCCCGCTTCGGACCGGAAGCACTGGGTGTGCGCGACGTAGCGGCGGGGCAGGGTGTCGGGGTCCAGGATCTCGCCCGCGGCGATGTTGGTCAGCGTGACCTCGGCGGTGGGGATCAGCCACCAGCCGTTGGTGGTCTGGTAGCTGTCCTCGCCGAACTTGGGCAGCTGGCCGGTGCCGGTCATCGCCGCGTCGCGCACCAGCACGGGGGTCCAGACCTCGGTCAGGGCGTTGTCGCGCGTGTGCACGTCCATCATGAACTGCGCAAGTGCACGCTGCACGCGCGCCACCGCGCCCGACAGCACCACGAAGCGCGACCCCGAGAGCTTGGCGGCGGTGTCGAAATCCATGCCGCGCGCGACGCCAGCGATCTCGAAATGCTCAAGCGCGGGGAAGTCGAAGGCGGGGGGCGTGCCGTGGCGGTGCAGCTCGACATTGTCGGCCTCGTCCGCGCCGTCGGGGACATCGGCCAGCGGCAGGTTGGGGATTTCCATCAGCGCCGCGTGCAGGCGCGCGTCATGGGTGCGTGCGTCCTCCTCAAGCTGCGCGATGGCGGCCTTCTTCTCGGCGACCAGCGCGCGCAGGCGCTCGAACTCGGCCTCGTCGCCGCTGGCCCTGGCGGCGCCCACCGCCTTCGAGGCGGCCTTCTGCTCGGCGCGCGCGGTCTCGGCCTCGGTGATGGCGGCGCGGCGGGTTTCGTCGATGGCCAGCAGGTCGGCGGCCGCGGGGGGCAGGCCGCGCCGGGCCAGCGCGGCGTCGAAGGCGTCGGGCGTGTCGCGGATGGCGCGGATGTCGTGCATGGGGGTCTCCGGGGTGAGTCGCAGCGCCCTTATGCCGCAGCGCGCCGCGCGCCGCAAACGGGCTGCGCGGTGCCGGTCGGGGGCTGGCGGGCGTGGGCGGGGCGTGGCAAGCGGGTCTCATGACACCGTCGCTTGCAGACACCGCAACCCGTGCGAAGAAAACCGCCGCGCGCAAGGCGGCCCAGGCCCGCCGCCGCGCGGCCTTCGACGCGCCCGACCGCGCCGCGCGCGTGGCGGCCGCGGCGGCGCATCTGCGCGCCGCATTGGAGGCGGCGCTGGGCGCAGACGGCGCGAGCTGCACGCTTGCGGGCTACGCGCCCATGCGCAGCGAGCTGGACCCGATGCCGGCCATGCACGCGCATCGGGGGCGGCTGTGCCTGCCGGTGATCGTGGCCAGGGGCGCGCCGCTGAAGTTCCGTGACTGGGTGCCGGGTGCTGCGTTGATCGAAGGCACCTTCGGCGCGCTGATCCCGGCCCAGGGCGCTTGGGTGCGTCCGCGCGCGTTGATCGTGCCGCTTCTGGCGTTCGATGATGCGGGGTTCCGGCTGGGCTATGGCGGCGGGTTCTATGACCGCACGCTGCAGGCCTTGCGCAATGACGGGCCAGTGCTGGCGCTGGGGTATGCCTTCGATGCGCAACGCGAGCCGTCCTTGCCGGTGGAAAACACCGATCAGCAGCTGGACGGGGTGGTCACCGAAACCGGCGTGCGGTGGATCGCGCCGCAGCGGCCGGGCTGAGCGCTGCGGCACCTCTGCGCGCCGAGGTCACGACGCGACACGCTGCGCGGGCGGATCGTTGGCCGGGACCACGCTGCCGATGGCCGCGTGATAGCGCGCTTCGGCTTCGGCGTAGCTGGTGGGGATCGGGTCGGCGGGCGGGGTCAGCGCCTCGGCCTCGAGCTGCTCGAACACCTCCTCGGGCAGTCCCTCGCGCGACAGTGCCACCGCGACCGGGCGCGCGGCCGGGATGTGCGAGCACACGATCATCATGCTGACCATGATCGGCACCGCCAGGAACATCCCCGGCACACCCCACACCGCGCCCCAGAACGACAGCGACAGGATGATCCCGAAGGATGACAGCCGCAGTGTCTTGCCCATCAGCATCGGGTCGATCACGTTGCCCAGCAGGAACTGCGTCATCCCCGCCAGCACGAAGATCAAGAGCGCCGTCTGCGGCTCGGTCACCTGGATGTAGGCGACCAGCGTCACCACCAGCGTGGCCACGATCGACCCCACCGCCGGGATGAAGTTCAGCACGAAGGTCAGCAGCCCCATCGCCACGGCGAATTCCAGCCCGAACACGCTCATGATCGCGAAGATGGCAACCCCGGTCACGGTGCTGACGGCGGTCTTGACCAGAAGGTAGCGGTTCACCCGCCGGATGATCGAGGCGATGATTCGCGACACGCGGTCGGCCTTGACCTTGTCCGACAGCAGGTTCTCGAGCTTGGTGTTGAACCACACGCGCTCGGCGAACAGGAAGCCCACGAACAGGATGATCAGGATCGTCTGCGACAGGATCGTGCCGGCCTGACCGGCGGCCGAGCGGATGTAGCTCGACACATCGAACGCGCGGACCGAGGCGAAGACGGCTTCCTCCACGTCCTCGCCCATCCAGGCGAACATCTGCGCGATCGCGCGCGTGGCGTCGTCGGTGTAGCTCAGGGTCGTCGACAGCACGGTGTTGATCTGCGACAGCACCAGCCCCGCGAGCGTCAGCAGCCCCGAGGCGATCAGCGCCACCGCCGCGATCGAGGCCAGCCAGTTGGTGATCCGGAAGCTGCCGATGCGCAGCCGCGAGATCGAGTTGATCGCGTCCGAGGTCAACGAGAACAGGATGATGGCGATGGCCAGCGCGATCAGGATGAACTTCGCCTGCACCAGCAGGAACAGCACCACGGCAAACGCAATGATGCCCATCAGCCAGGTCTGCAGGCGAAACTTCTCGCCAAAGGTCAGGCGCAGCGGCCCGGTGGCCGGGGAGGTGGTGTCGAACTCGTTCATTCCTGACCTTTCCACGCGCTGAGCCCGAGTATGGGCGCGCGCCCGCCGCAGATCAAGAGAGCGCGGCGCCACATGCACCGGGCTTGACCGCGCGTGATGGCGGTTTGGGCACGGGCGCGCGACCGATCGCGCGCGCCTCGGCCAGCGGGCTGCATTCAACGGGGCTTCAGTCGATCCGCAGCAGATAGGCGGCGATGGCCGCGCGGTCCTCGGGGCGTAGCCGCGCCATCGCGCGCACCACCGCCGCCATCGTGCCGCCGGCCACGTCGAACTCGGGCGTGAAGCCGCTGTCCAGGTAAAGCGCGATATCGTCGGCGCTCCAGCCCAGATCGGCGGTGTTGATCGCCGGGATCCGCCCGCGCCCCGACGGATTGGGCGCTCCGGTCATCCACGCCGACAGGTCCAGCCCGCCGGTCGCCCCGCGCGGCGTGTGGCATTCGGCACAATGCGCCAGCGCCTCGGTCAGATAGCGGCCGTGGGTTTCGGCGTCGTCCAGATCGCCGTCGATCACCCAGTCGTCGCGCAGATGCAGCGCTTTCCACAGCCCCACGCCGCGGCGGATCGAAAACGGAAAGCCAAGCTCGTTCGGGGCGCTGGGTGTGTCGCTTTCGGGCAGGGTATCGATGAAGGCGTGCAGATCGGCGATGTCCTGCAGCGCGGCCCGGACATAGGCGGTGTAGGGAAATGCCGGGTAGTAATGCGCGCCACCCGGCGAGACCCCACGCATGACCGCGTTGGCAAACTCGGCGCGGGTCCAGCCGCCGATGCCGTGCTGCGGGTCGGGGCTGATATTGGGGGCCAGGAACGTGCCGAACCCGGTCTCGAATCGCTGCCCGCCCGAGAGCACGGGGCGGTCATCATCCTCGGCCTCGGGGTCGATGTGGCAACTTGCGCAGCCGCTGGCCCAGAACACCCATTCGCCGCGCTCTGCATCGGCGTCGAGCGCATCGAGCGCGGCCAGGGTTTCCGCGTCCAGCGGCTGCGCGCGGCTCAGCCACCACAGCGCGCTGCCCGCCAGTATGGCCAGCAGCCCCAGCGCAACGGCGATGCGGCGGATCATGCGCGACCTCCGGTCGGGGGCAGCACGGCGCGAGAAGGCCCCCGCGCCGCGTCAGGGATCAGCGTTCGGCGCGGAAATCGTCATGGCAGGCCCCGCAGGCCGCGCCCAGCTGGCCCACCGCCGGGCGCAGCGCGTCGAGCCCGTCGCCGGCCACCCCCTGCAGCGATTCGGCGGCGCCCTGAAGCGCGACGAACCGGTCCACGAAGCTGTCGAAATCCTCCCAGATGTCGGGCAGGGCGCGGGTGCCGTCGATGCTGGCGGTGTCGGTGCCTTCGGGCCACATCCGGCCCTGATCGTGGCGGGTGAGGTGGAACAGGTTGTCGGCGGCCGTCTGCGCGGCTCCGGCGTCATAATCGATCCGGCCCTGCGCCATCCCGCCCAGCACGGCCAGGTTGAACGAATAGAGGCTGAATTGCGCCTGGCGTGCCTCGACCGCGGGGTCGGTGTCGG
>PUOA01000044.1 GCA_003551925.1 Paracoccaceae bacterium | reverse complement strand
TGGTCACGCTGGCCGAGGATGGCGCCTATGACGGCGTCGTGTTCCACCGCGTGATCGACGGCTTCATGGCGCAGACCGGCGATGTCGAGCATGGCCGCGAGGGCGGCGACCTGCGCCGCGCCGGCACCGGCGGGTCGGACCTGCCGAACCTGCCGGCCGAGTTCTCGGACCTGGCGTTCGAGCGCGGGGTGATGGGCATGGCGCGCTCGGCCAACCCCGACAGCGCCAACAGCCAGTTCTTCCTGATGTTCGACGCCGCGCCGCATCTGAACAACCAGTATACCGCGCTGGGGCATGTGATCGACGGCTTCGACGTGCTGGACGCGATCAAGCGCGGCACCGGCCCCAATGGCGCCGTGATCGGGGACCCCGACCGGATGGCAACCGTCCGGGTTGTGGACTGAACCACCCTGCCACGCGGGCAGGCAGGACGGGGCGCGGCGGGCATCGCCGCGCCCCGTTTCGCTTGGCCTTGACCCGCGATCACGCGTAAGCTGGCGGCAGCGGCGGGTGTCGCGGCGCTGTCACGCGCGCGCGCCACCCTGATCGCCGGACCATCGCCCGCCAGCCGGGCCAGCAGGGAGATCCGATCATGACCACCCCCAAGCACGGCGCCGCGGCGCTCCAGACCCTCAGCCGGCGCGGCTTCATCACCGCTGCCGGGGCCAGCATGGTGCTCACCGGCGCAGGCGCCTTCACCATGTCCACCGCACGCGCGGGCGGCGGCTACCGCCTTGGCGTGCTGCACATCAACGACATGCATTCGCGCATCGCCGAGATCAGCCGGTTCAACTCCACCTGCTCGGACAGCGACGCCGAGGAAGGCAACTGCTTCGGCGGCGCCGCGCGCCTTGCCACCGCGCTGCGCGAACGCCGCGCCGCGCATGACGCGGACGGGCTGGCGCATGTCACGCTCGACGCCGGCGACCAGTCGCAGGGGACGCTGTTCTACACGACCTATAACGGCCTGGCCGAGATCGAGATGATGAACATGATCGGTTTCGACGCCATGGCGCTCGGCAACCACGAGTTCAACAACGGCCCCGACGCGCTGGCCGAGATGATCGCGACCGCCGAATTCCCGGTGATCTCGGGCAACACCAACGTCGCCGAGGGCCCGCTGGGCGAGGTGCTGCAGGAATACACGATCATCGAGCGCGACGGCGAGCGCATTGCCGTGCTGGGCGTGACCACCCCTGACACGGCGATCATCTCGTCGCCCGGCCCGCATGTGACCTTCACCGACGATATCCTCTATCTGCAGGAAGCGGTCGCGCGCGTGAAGGCCGACGGGATCGACAAGATCCTGGTGCTCAGCCATGTGGGCTTCAACCGCGACCAGCAGATCGCGGCCGAGGTCGACGGGATCTCGGCGATCATCGGCGGGCACAGCCACACGCTGTTGTCGAACACCGCAGAGGACACGCCCGATTACGCGACGCTGGTCGAAAGCCCATCGGGGCGTGCGGTGCCGATCGTGCAGGCCTATGCGTTCTCGCGTTACATGGGCGAGCTGGTGCTGGAATTCGGCGCGGACGGCGCCGTGGTGTCGGCGGAAGGCGACACCGTGTTGCTGGATGCCAGCTTCGCCGAGGCCGAGGACCTGAGCGCGCGCATCCGCGAGCTTGCCGGCCCGATCGAGGAGATGGTGCGCACCCCCGTGGCCGAGCTTGCCGCACCCATCGACGGCGCGCGCGAAAGCTGCCGCGCGATGGAATGCGAGATGGGCAACACCGTCGCCGACGCGATGCTGGACGCGGTGGCCGATCAGGGCATCACCATTGCGCTGGCCAATGGCGGGGGCTTGCGCGCCTCGCTGGGCGAGGGAATGGTGACGCTGGGCGATGTGCTGACCGTGCTTCCGTTCCAGAACACGCTTTACACCGTCGATCTGCCGGGCGCGGCGCTGGTGGCGGCGCTGGAGCACGGCGTCAACGCGATCGAGGACGGCGCCGGGCGCTTTCCGCAGGTCGCGGGGATGCGTTTCAGGCTGGACGCGTCGGTCGCCCCCGATGCAGGCCGCGTGTCGGCGGTCGAGGTGCGCGAGGGCGACGATTGGGTCGCCATCGACCCCGAGGCGATGTATTCCATCGTCACCAACGACTTCATGGCCGGCGGCGGCGACGGCTACGCGATGCTCGCGGCGTCGGGGCAGAACGGCTACGACACCGCCATCGACATCGCCGAGGTGCTGGCCGCGTATCTGGAAGCCAACGCGCCGTTTGCGCCCCGGATCGACGGGCGGATCCTGACGCAGTGACGCGCAGCGGCGGGGGGATGCTCGCCTGCGGCGGAACGCTGCGCTGACCCCCCCCCCCCGAGCGCGGGCCGCGCCCTCCCTTGTCGGGGGCTGCGCGGCCCGTCGCGCTTCGGTGCCCGCGCTGCAGCGGGCTTGCCCCGCCTCCGCGGCGGGGCTATCAGGCGGAGCATCCTCACACCGGAGTCTGCCGCATGTCCGACCCTCAGCCCGCGCGGCCGCAGATCTACCTTGTCACCCCGCCCGACCCCGACCCGCAGCGCTTTCCCGACACGCTGGCGCGGGTGCTCGATGCGCAGCCGGTGGCCTGCGTGCGGCTGTCGGCACCCGGCACCGATGCCGACCGGATCGCGCGCGCGGCAGACGCGCTGCGCGAGGTCACGCATGCCCGCGATGTCGCGCTGGTGATCGAGCGCCACGCGGCGATGGTGGACCGGCTGGGGCTGGACGGGGTGCATCTGGGCGACGGCGCGCGCGGGGTGCGCAAGCTGCGTGCCGATCTGGGCGCGGACCGGATCATCGGCGCGTTCTGCGGCGCCTCGCGCCATGACGGGATCACCGCGGGCGAAGCCGGCGCCGATTATGTCGCCTTCGGCCCGGTGGGCGCGGCGGGGCTGGGCGACGGGACCACCGCGCCGCGCGCGCTGTTCGAATGGTGGTCCGAGATGATCGAGGTGCCGGTCGTCGCCGAAGGCGCGCTCGATGCCGCGCTGATCGAAAGCCTGGCGCCGGTGGTTGATTTCATCGGCCTTGGCGCCGAAATCTGGGGCGAGGACGATCCGGTGGCGGCGCTCGCCGCGCTGACCGCGCCCCTGGGCTGAACAGACCCGGGCAGAACACACCGCGCGCGCAGGCCCTGGGCCGGATGCGCCGCGACAATGGGAGAGGACCATGCTGGACAAGCGCAATTTCTACATCAACGGCCAATGGGTGGCCCCGCAGGCGGGCACCGACCTCGAGGTGATCGACCCCTCGACCGAAGAGCCCTGCGCGGTGATCGCGCTGGGTGGGCAGGCCGACACCGACGCCGCCGTGGCCGCCGCGCGCGCCGCGCTCGACGGCTGGATGTACACCGACCCGGCCGAGCGGCTGGCGGTGGTCGAGCGCATCCAGAAAGTCTATGCGGCCCGCGCCGACGACATGGCGCGCGCGATCAGCACCGAGATGGGCGCGCCCATCGACATGGCGCGCGCCTCGCAGGTGGGGGCGGGTGAATTCCACATCCGCAACTTCATCGACGCCTTCCACAAGATCGACTTCATCGCGCCGCTGGGCGACCACGCTCCCGACGACCGCATCATCAAGGAGGCCGTCGGCGTCTGCGCGCTGATCACCCCGTGGAACTGGCCGATGAACCAGGTCACGCTGAAGGTGATCCCGGCGCTGCTGGCGGGCTGCACGATGGTGCTCAAGCCCTCGGAGATCGCGCCGCTGTCGTCGATCCTGTGGACCGAGATCCTCGACGAGGCCGGCGTGCCGAAGGGCGTCTACAACATGGTCAACGGCGACGGGCCGGGCGTGGGCACGCAGTTGTCGCAGCACGCCGATGTGGACATGGTCAGCTTCACCGGCTCCACCCGTGCAGGCATCGCGATCTCGAAGAACGCCGCCGAGACGCTCAAGCGCGTGCATCTGGAGCTGGGCGGCAAGGGGGCGAACATCATCTTCGCCGACGCCGATGAAAAGGCGGTCAAGCGCGGCGCGATCCACTGCTTCGGCAACACCGGGCAATCGTGCAACGCGCCCACGCGGATGCTGGTGGAACGCTCGGTCTATGACCGCGCCGTCGAAACCGCCGTCGAGGTGGCCGAAAACACCCGCGTCGCGCCCGCCGCCGAGCAGGGCCGCCATATCGGCCCGCAGGTCAGCCAGGCGCAGTTCGACAAGGTGCAGGACCTGATCCAGAAGGGCATCGACGAAGGCGCGCGGCTGGTCGCCGGTGGTCTCGGGCGGCCCGAGGGGCTGAATCGCGGCTACTACACCCGGCCGACGGTGTTTGCCGATGTCAGCAACGACATGACCATCGCGCGCGAAGAGATCTTCGGACCCGTCCTGTCGATCATCCCGTTTTCCGACGAGGCCGAGGCGATCGCGATCGCCAACGACACGCCTTACGGGCTGACCAACTATGTCCAGAGCGCGGACGGCGCGAAGCGCAACCGCGTGGCGCGGAGGCTGCGCTCGGGGATGGTCGAGATGAACGGCAGGAGCCGCGGCGCGGGCGCGCCCTTCGGCGGGATGAAGCAGTCCGGCAACGGGCGCGAGGGCGGCGTCTGGGGGATCGAGGATTTCCTGGAAGTCAAGGCGGTGTCGGGCTGGTCCTCGGCGGATGACTGAGCCGGAGGAGCGCGGCGGACCCCCATCGAGGGGGTCCACCGCGCGCGGCCGCCCTGCGGCGCCCGCAGGCGCCTGTGCCCGGCCGGTGATCCGGGGCGGCACGCGGCGCGTCGCCTGACGGTATCGTGAACGGAGAGCGCATGCGCATCGTGGTGGCGGTTCTGGCGGTGGCGGCCATCGCGCTGTCGATCTGGCGGTTGGAGGGCGACCGCGCGGGGCTGGAGGTCTCGGCCTTCGATGTCGGCGGCGACACGCCGGCGACGCTGTATCTGGCGGCGGGCGACGATCCCGCGCCGGTGGTGGTGATCGCGCATGGCTTTGCGGGCTCGCGCCAGTTGATGGAGCCCTTCGCGCTGACGCTGGCGCAGGCGGGCTACGTGGTGGTGAGTTTCGACTTCAGGGGCCACGGGCGCAATCCGGTGCCGATGTCGGGCGATGTGGACGACCCCGGCGGAACCACCGAACTCCTGGTCGCGGAAACCCTGCGCGTGGCCGAGGCGGCGCTGGCGCATCCGCGCGCCGATGGCCGGTTGGCGCTGCTGGGGCATTCGATGGCCTCGGATGTGATCGCGCGCGCCGCAGAGCGCGATCCGCGCGCCGACGCGGTGGTGGCGGTGTCGATGTTCTCGGGCTCGGTCAGCGCCGAGACGCCCGCGAACCTGCTGGTGATCGCTGGCGAATGGGAGGCGCGGCTGGCCGAGGAAGCCCTCCGCGCGGTCCGGCAGATCGACCCCGACGCGGCGGCGGGCGAGACCGTGGGCGACCCGGCCACCGGCCCCGCGCGCCGCGCGGTGATCGCGCCGCGGGTCGAGCATGTGGGCGTGCTCCATGCGCCCGTGTCGCTGGAGGCCGCGCGCGACTGGCTGGACGAAAGCTTCGGGCGCGAGAGCACGGGCGCGGTGGCGAACCGCGGCGGCTGGATCGCGCTGCTGCTGGCGGCGACGGTGGCGCTGGGCTGGCCGCTGGCGCGCGCGCTGCCCGCCGGCGGGGGGGCTTTGGTGCCGCCGCTGCCGGCGGGGCGATTCGTGCTGGCCGCGCTGGGGCCGGCGCTGGCGGTGCCGCTGCTGCTGTGGCCCGTGGACACCAACGTGCTGCCGGTGCTGGTGGCGGATTACCTGGCGCTGCATCTGGGGCTCTATGGCGCGCTGACGCTGGCGCTGCTGGGCGCGTGGGGGCAGTTGCGCGGGGCGTTCCCGGCGCGGGTGTGGTGGATCGCGGCCGCCGTAGCAGTGTTCGGAATCGTGGTCTTCGGGGGCATGCTCGAGCGCTACGTCGCGTCCTTCGTGCCGCATCCGGGCCGCGCGGTGGTGATCGCGGGCCTCGCGCTGGGGGCGGTTCCGTTCATGCTGGGCGACGGGG
>PUOA01000139.1 GCA_003551925.1 Paracoccaceae bacterium | reverse complement strand
GCCTCGCGCGCCTCCAGCCGCTCGAGCGCGGCGACGAGGTCGGCCTCGGTGTCCGCGCGCGCAGCCTCGGCGCGGGCAAGCTCGGCGCCGAGCGCGGCGAGCGAGGTCTCCTGTTCCGCGGCCCGCGCGCGCATCTCGGCCAGCGCCGCCTCCACCGCCTCGCGCTGCGCGGCGGCAAGGCGCGCGGCCTCGGCCTCGGCATCGCGTTCGTCGCGCATCTCGGCCAGGGCCATCTGCAGCGCGTCGGCCTCGGAGATCAGCACCTGCCGCGCGGCCTCCAGATCCTCGATATCTGCCGCGAGCGCCACGCTTTCGGCACGCGCCGCGTCGCGTTCGCCGATCAGCGCGGCGACCTGCGCCTCGAACGCGGTGATGTCGGCGCGGGCCTCGGCGAGTTCGGCGTCGCGGGTCTGCAGGCTGCGCGTCAGCCCGGCGATCTGCGCGGCCTGCGTGGCGGCGCGGGTCTGCGCGGCGGCCAGATCCTCACCCAGCCCCGCGACCTCGTCCTCCAGCCCCTCGACGCGCGCCTGCGACAGGCCCAGCGCCTGCGTCAGGCTGGCGACCTGCGCGCTCAGCCCCTGAAGCTCGGTGTCCTGCGTGTCGATGGTGTCGCGCAGCACGAACTGCACGATCATGAAGATCGACAGCACGAACATCAGCACCAGCAGGAGCGCGGTCATCGCGTCCACGAACCCGGGCCAGATGCTGCTGCTGACCGTGCGCTGCCCCGTGCGACGGGAAAGCGACATGGGCCTAGCCCCCCCGGCCGCGCGCGGCGGTGGGCACGCTGCGCGACAGCTGGCGCACCGCCGAGGTCAGCGTGGCCAGATCGGTGCGCAGATCGGTGATGCTCTCCTGCCGGCCGGCCGAGAGTTCCTCGTAGAGACGCAGAAGCTGCGTGTCGATCGAACGCATCCGCGCGCGGGTTTCGGCCTCGGTGTGCGGGCCGCCGTCTTCGGCGCTGCGGCGCAGGAGCGCGGCGAGCTCGTCCTGCGCCTGCGCCATGCGCTCGAGCGCGGCCACGACCTCGCCGCCGTCGCTGCGCTGCGCCAGCCGGTCCACCGCATCGGCCAGATACCCCAACCCCTGATCGAGCTGCGCGCGCTCGGCATCGGCTTGTGCCTGCTGGCGGCGCATTGCCTCCATCTGCTCGGCCATCGCGTCGAGCACCGACACCAGCGCGCCCATGTCGGCGCTGGCGGCGCCGTCCCCCTCGGCCCCCGCGGTGCCCAGCCGGGTGATCGAGGACAGCCATTCCTCGAGCTCGCGGTAGAAGCGGTTCTGCCCGTGCCCGGCGAACAGCTCCAGCAGCCCCACCACCAGCGAGCCCGCCAGCCCCAGCAGCGAGGACGAAAACGCCGTTCCCATCCCGCCGAGCTGGCTTTCCAGCCCGGTCATCAGCCGGTCGAAGACGATGATCCCGGCCTCGTCCTCGGCTGGCGCGAGCGAGCGGATGGTTTCCACCACCGCAGGCACGGTGATCGCCAGCCCGTAGAACGTGCCCAGCAGCCCGAGGAAGATCAGCAGGCTGACCAGATAGCGGGTGATGTCGCGCTGTTCCTCGATCCGGGTGGCGACGGAATCGAGGATCGATGTCGCCGAGGATGCGCTGATATGGCTGCCCCGCCCGCGCGAGCGCAGAAGCGCCGCAAGCGGCGCCAGCAGCCGCGGCGCGATCGTGACCTGATGGCCCGGGGTTTCGGCGGCGAAGCCTTCGATCCAGATCACCGAGCGGCGCAGCTGGAACACCTGCCAGAAGGTCGCCGCGACCCCGATCAGGAACACCAAGAAGATGAAGCCGTTGAGCCAGATATTGGCCAGAAAGATGCCCGAGACGCGGGGGAACAGGAAATAGGTTCCCACCCCCACCAGCGCCAGCACGGTGAGCATCATGACAAGCTGTCGGCGCGGTTGGGTGAATTGCGTCGTGGGCCCGATCACCGCTCTGGCCATAGGGGGTTCCTGCTCCGGTTTTGCGCGTGAGCATAAGGAGAACGGCGCGCGATGCCAAATGACAATTGCGCCCCGCGGCAGCAGCGGGGTGGTTAAGCTCCCCCGTTGCGGCAGATATGTCGCGGGTCGGTGCGGAGGCGAGGCGACGCCGGTGCCCGGGCGCGCGGCGCGTGCCGCTTCACCGATCCGTTGCGCCGCATCGCGCCAGTGCGCGCACCCGCGTTACCAGCCAGTCGAGTTCCGCGTCGCGCAGGCCAAGCGCGGCCAGATGCTCGGCGGTCTGCACCAGGTATTCGGCGTTGGGGCCGCGCCCGCCATGCGCGCGGGCGATGATGCGGGCCTGTTCCTCCAGCGGCAGGGCGCCGCAGTATTGGTCATGCGCGCGGTCGATGATGTAGGTGACCGCCTCGACCTGCCGGCCGCCCTGCAGCGTCACCGGTTGCACGGTCTCCAGATACGCCGCCGAGATCAGTTCGCGCGCGCGCAGGTATTCCAGCGTCTCGGGGGCGATGCGGGCCGGGATCTCGAAGGCCAGCCCGTCGCAGCGCGCGCCGGGTGCGGCGTCGAGCGCCAGCACCAGCCCCGGCGCCTGCGGCGTGCCCCGGTGGTGGATCGAGCGCATGCAGAACGCGCGGCGGAAGCCGTCCAGCCGCGCCACCTGCGCGGAGGCATGCGCAAAGCCCGGGTTCCACACCAGCGAGCCGTAGCCGAACACCCAGACCGACCCGCTGCGCGCGGCGCTCTTTCCGCCGCTGCGGGCAGCGCTCATTCCGCCGCTGCGGGCGGCGCTCTTTCCCCCGCTGCGGGCAGCGCTCTTTCCGCCGCTGCGGGCAGCGCTCTTTCCGCCGCTGCGGGCAGCGCTCTTTCCCATGTGACTGGTCCTTTCCACAGCATCTGCTAAACACCATCGCAGCGGGCGTGGAAAGGGGCGTCCGCCAGCGCTGAGGTCGCCACATGCTCCGTATCCTGTTCGGCATCGCCGTCGTCGCCTTCATGGTCTGGGGGGGCTACTGGTTCGCGGGCTCGCGCGTGCTGGACCGCGCGGTGAATGACTGGATCGCCGAGACGCCCGCCTTCAGCGCCGATGACGTCGCCGTGCGCGGCTTTCCCAACCGCTTCGACGTGACGCTCACCCGCCCGGCCTGGGCTGACGGCGCCACCGGCTGGCAGGCGCCCTTTGCGCAGGCCTTTGCGCTCAGCTACCGCCCGCACCACCTGATCGCGGTGCTGCCCAACGATCAGACGATCACCCTCGGCGGGCAGGACTGGGCGGTGTTCAGCGAGGACATGCGCGCAAGCTTCTACACCCGCCCGCGCACCGATCTGGAACTCGAACGCGCCACGCTGGTGGTCGCTGCACCGCGCCTGCGCGGTCCGCAGGGTGAAGCGCTGCAGGCAGCCGAGGCGCGCCTTGCCTCACGCGCGGACGAAGATGACCCGCTGCGCCACGCGGTCGGCGTCGAGATCCTGAGCCTGCGAATCGACCCCGCGCTGCGCGCGGTGATCGACCCGGCAGGCGCGCTGCCGGCCAAGCTCGAGCGGCTGCATATCGACGCCGAGGTCGATCTCGACCGCATCGCCGCGCTGCGCATGGCGGAGCCGCCGCGCCCGCTCGCGATCACGCTGCGCGATGCGCGGCTGGACTGGGGCGGGCTGTCGCTGGCGATGGAGGGCGCGCTTAGAGCCGATGCCGGCGGGCTGGTGTCGGGCGATCTGGAGGCGCGCGTGACCAACTGGCGCCTGCTGCTGGACGCCGCGCGCGCGGCTGCGCTGTGGGACGAGGGGATGGACCCGATGATCACCGCCCTTCTGGGCGGGCTTGCGCGCGAAGACGGCGACGAGGCCACGCTCACCCTGCCGCTGCGGCTCGATCGCGGGATGCTGTATCTGGGTCCCTTCGCGCTCGCGCGGGTGCCGGCGATCTGAACGCAGGCTCGGCCGGCACTGGCTCAGCACTGGCTCGACACTGGCTCAGCACTGGCCAAGCCCGCGCGCAGGCTCTAGACCCGTGGGCAAGGGTCACGAAAGCCAGCCATGCCGCCAGCCACATCCTCGACCGCCGCCGATCCGGCCGCCCAACCCCTGCCCAGCGGCGCGCAGGAGCGCGCCAGCGCCTGGCGGATCGTGCGCCGGGTCTCGCCGTGGCTGTGGCCGGCCGAGCACCCCTGGGTGCGCCGGCGCGTGGTGGCGGCGATGGCGATGCTGGTGCTGGCCAAGCTGGTCGCAGTGGGCACGCCGCTGCTCTACAAGGGCGCGGTGGATGCGCTGGCGGGCGAGGGGCCGGAATGGATGCTGGCCGCGGGCGCGGTGGGGCTGACGGTCGCCTATGGCATGGCGCGGCTGATGTCGGTGGGGTTTCAGGAACTGCGCAACGTGCTGTTCACCCGCGTCGGCCAGCGCGCGCTGCGGATGATCGCGCTCGAGACGTTCCAGCACATCCACCGGCTGTCGCTGCGCTATCACATCACCCGCAAGACCGGCGGGCTGAGCCGGATCATCGAACGCGGCGTCAAGGCGGTGGATTTCCTGCTGCGCTTCCTGCTGTTCTCGATCGTGCCGCTGCTTCTGGAACTCTTGCTGATCGCGGCGATCTTCTTCTGGCTGTTCGATGTCTGGTATCTGCTGACCGTCGTGGTGACGATCACGCTCTATATCTGGTTCACCTTTCGCGTCACCGAATGGCGCGTGCGCCAGCGCCGCGAGATGAACCGCCAGGACACCGACGCCAACCAGAAGGCCGTCGACAGCCTGCTGAACTTCGAGACCGTCAAGTATTTCAACGCCGAAGGGCTGGAGGCACGGCGCTACGACGCGGCGATGGCACAGTATGAGGTCGCCGCCGTCAAGACCAACTACTCGCTCGCGGCGCTGAATTTCGGGCAGGCGCTGCTGATCACCGCGGGGCTGGTGGTGGTGATGGTGCTGGCCGCGCTGGGCGTGCAGCGCGGTGATCTGACGGTGGGCGATTTCGTGATGGTCAACGCCTACATGATCCAGATCACCATGCCGCTGGGCTTTCTGGGCACGGTCTACCGCGAGATCCGGCAGGCGCTGGTAGACATGGCCGAGATGTTCGACCTGCTCGACCAGCCCCCCGACGTGACCGAATCCGCCGATGCGCGGCCGCTGCGCGTTTCGGGCGGCGCGGTGCGCCTTGAGCGCGTGCGCTTCGGCTACGACCCGGAACGCCCGATCCTGCGCGGCGTCACGCTCGATATCGGCGCAGGCGAGACGGTGGCGATCGTCGGGCCATCGGGGTCGGGGAAATCCACCATCGGGCGGCTCCTGTTCCGGTTCTACGACGTCACCGATGGCGCGATCCGCATCGACGGGCAGGATCTGCGCGCGGTGACGCTGGACAGCCTGCACGCCGCCATCGGGGTGGTGCCGCAGGACACGGTGCTGTTCAACGACACCATCCTCTACAACATCGCCTATGGCCGCGAAGGCGCGACGCGCGCCGAGGTCGAGGCCGCCGCCCGCGCCGCGCGTCTGCATGACTTCATCGCCGCACTGCCGCAGGGTTACGATACGGCGGTGGGCGAGCGCGGGCTGAAGCTTTCGGGCGGCGAGAAGCAGCGCATGGGGATCGCGCGCACGCTGCTGAAGAACCCTGCGATCCTGCTGCTGGACGAGGCCACGAGCGCGCTCGACACGCAGACCGAGCAGGAGATCCAGGCCGAACTGCGCGCGGCGGGGCAGGGGCGCACCGTGATCACCATCGCACACCGGCTGTCGACGGTGGTGGACGCGGACAGGATCGTGGTGCTCGACGCCGGGCGGATCATCGAAGCCGGCACGCATGACGCGCTGATTGCGCGCGGCGGGCGGTATGCCGCGATGTGGGCGCGCCAGAGCGCCGAGGATGCGCCCGCCTGAGCGTCTCGAGCGCGACCTTGCAGCCGAAGCCCCGAAGCCCCGAAGCCCCGATCTCCGGATCGCCCGCCCGCGCCGCGCGCGGGCCGCGCCCCCGAGCCGCGCGGGGTGGGCGGGTGGGAGCGCGGCTCGGGGGCGCTTTCCGGCCAGCCGATGCTGCCCCTCGCGAGGGGGAACT
>PUOA01000313.1 GCA_003551925.1 Paracoccaceae bacterium | reverse complement strand
GCGCCTCCCGCGCAAACCCAAAGTGGCCCAGTTTTGCGCCGCCCCGTGGCCCAATTTTCCTCCGGCGTTGACACAGCAGCAGGAGATATCGATCGGCACGCTGTCGCGATGGCGGGCTGAGGCCCGTGCGCGCGGCCTGTTGCACCGCTTGATGGGACACTGCCCTGCAGTCAGCACTCAGGAAGGCAATACTTCCGCGACCGGCAAGATCGCATGCCCTCGACTTCAGCCATCATACGGCCGGGCTGAGCGGGAAATCTCGTTGCGTTGCCTTCCGGCATTCAGTATGGTGGGTCTGGATGTAGTCATGCTACTTCATATGGTGTGCGAAAAACAGTGATGCCTAAAGCTCAGCCCGTGATTCATTTCGGCCATACCAGTGATCCTTCGTCAGCTCGCTCGGCCCTGAACGCACGACCAGTGGAGCCCTCTGTTCAACCACCGTCAGGGGCGCTCCTCGACATGCCGCTCCTTGATGTCGTTGCCCGGTTGCGCCCGATGGCTCGGTTTCAGCAACGGTTCCTGCACGACGCCGAGATCCAGGATTTCACGCTTGCGCAGATTGTCGCCGACCCGCCAGGATCATGGCAGCGGTTTTGCCTTACGCCAGGTGCGGGACCAACTGCCCGGGCAGCGGTCTGTGAGGTTGTGGCCGAGGCGCTTCGACGCGCCGGGCTGTGCGATGAGCAAATCGACAGGGTTCGGCGGCACTGGGCGCTGCCGTTCGCGCCGCCCGCGGATGGAGTGCTCATCTTTCGGTCAGCCCGAAATTGAGCAGGAGCGGGTTGCAGGACTGAGCACGAGTGCGCTGCGCAGGCCGTCGGCCGGCCGCGAACGCTGTTCATCGCTCGTTGGCCAGCACCAACAGCGTCGAGTCGACGAACGCGGTTAAAGGATGCCTCGGGCGCGACTGCATCCGTCGAGTTGCGCCCACTGGACCCCGAGAGTGAATCCCCGAGCCTTCTGTCGCTCGACGCGATGCTGATGCTTGATCTGCCGCTGGGTCAACCCTCACAGGTGGGAGTGCTTGTTCGAGCATCCGACGATCCGGCCAGAGAGTTTTCAGAGGCGGACACCCCAGATGCCTTTCGATCAGCGCCCCCGGAACTGAGCCGTCCTTTCGTGCAGGTCGGCACCTTCGCGGTCGAGGCCACGCATTGGCAACGCGCGACATGATGCAGAAGGCTGGGGTTCCAGTCGAGATCAAGCCTGCGCGCATCAACGACAAACCCTACTGGCGCGTCGTTGTCGGCCCCGCAGAAGACGCGGAAGCGCGCAGGAAGCTGCTCGAGCATATCCACAACAAGGGCTTCACTGATGCTTTCGCAGTAGCACGGTGAGCCATGCAGGATTTCGGGGAGATGCTGGCGGCACAGGACTGGGGCGATCATGACGACGCCGATGCGCTGCGTCTCGATCCGGCCATGCGGCTCGCGTGCACTTCCTCGGCCGGGTTGACCCCGCTGGTGGTGGAACCGGGGCTCGGAACTTGGACAGCAGCGGATGGGGAACGGCCTTCCCCCGGGTGGGTGGTCTGATATTTTTCAATGAGTCGGCAGCGTAGCTGCAGCCGAGCGCCGGGGGTCGCGCGCGCCCCGTAACGCTGCCGCGGCCCCGCGCTCGGCGGTGTGTAGGTCGGGCCTCATGCGTCAGGGAGCGGTTGAGCCGCGGCGTGACCGGCTGTAGCGTTTCCGCCATGCGTGCGTCCGGAGCTTCTGGAAGGTCGTGTTTAGCAGCTTGAATCTACAGCGCTTTCAGGCGCACGCAACCTTCCGCGCCGATTTGGATGCATACGCCGGGGGAATGGAGTCGTCCGCAGGTCACAATACCCGGCATCAGCACAGCGCGATCCGCTTCGTTACCCCGGAGCCGCGTCACCGCAGCGTGGCCGCGTTTTCCGCTGACCGGGAGGCCTCGGCCTGGCTGATCGCGTCCTGAACCGCGGCGACAAGACGATCCGGTTGCACGGGCTTGGCAAGCAGACATCTGAACGGCACGGTATCGCGATCAAGGCTTTCGGGGCGCGCCGTGACCACGATCACGGGAACCGCCGGCGCGCAGTCCGCCGCGACCCGGGCGAGTTCGCGGCCACTCAGCGTCGGCATTTCAAGATCGGTGACAAGTGCCGCCCAGGTGCCCGGATTGTCACGCAACAATGCCGCCGCTTCCTCGGGATCGGCGACTGCGACGGCATTTGCCCCGCTGGCCTCCAGAAACTCCGCCAGCACTTCGGCAACATCCAGCAAATCATCGACCACAAGCACGTTGCGGCCGTTGAGGTCCATTTCCGTGGCGTCCGGCGCTTGCGTGCCCGGCGCCACATCGCTGCCCTGAGATTGGCGCGCGGGCCATGCAACCGTGACCCGTGTGCCCGCGCCCGGGGCACTGTCCAGCCACAGCGCCGCCCCGTTGTCGCGCAGAATTGCGGCAACGATCGGCAAGCCGAGGCCCGTCCCGGTCTCGCTCTTGGTCGTGAAGTATTTGTCGAACAGCCGCGCGCGCACGTCCGCATCGATCCCGGTCCCGCTGTCACGGATCGCGAAGACGCTGTAGTCACCGCTTCCCGGCGCTCTGCCGGCATCCGGGGCGCGATCGGGGATCGCCGTCTGGTCGCAGACGGCCAGGCTGACCCGGTTGGGCAGCTCATCGCTCGCCTCGCATGCGTTCAGGGCAAGGTTGACGATGACTTGCAGCAGTTCGGTCTGGTTTCCCCAGACCGGACACGGGGTGTCGGGCAGACAGGTGTCGAGCTCGTGATCGCGCACGCGCCGTGTCCCGAGCAGTTCGACACCCACGGCGATCAGATCGCGAAGATCGTGGATCGCACGCGCGGCCCGCGGACGCCCAAGTTGCCCAAGCCCGCTTACCAGATCGCTGGCGGCTTGCGCGGCGCGCCTGATACGCTCGATGCTCGCCGCGGCAGTCTCATCGTCAGCGACCTTCGACCGGAGCATCGAGGTCGCCCCCACAACGACGGCGACCAGATTGTTGAGATCATGCGCCAAGCCACTGGCAACATGGGCGATGGTTTCGCGCCGCTGAGCAAGCTGCAACTCCTCGCGCAGCCGAGCATCTTCGGCTGCCCGCTGCACCTTTTCCGAAATGTCGCGGGTCAGGCACAGGATCCCGTCACGGTGAGATGTCAGCGACACTTCCTGCGGGACCGGGCTGCCATCACGATGCACCCCGTGCAGTTCGCCGCGCCAGCGCCCGGTGGTCTGCAATTCGTGCCATTCCCTGGACATGAAACGCTTGATCGTCTCCTCGGGATAGATCGCGTTCCAGTGCAGGGTGGTTATGTCCTCGTCGTCGCGAATGCCGAACATACGCCGATGCGCCGCGTTCATGTATGTGTAATGGCCGCTCGCGTCGGTGATGGCGATCCCGTCATCCGAGGCATCGAGCGCGGCGGCCCGGTCATACAGCGCCTGTTCGAGCCGGCGCCGATCCGAAATGTCCCGCGCGATGCAGAGGATTCCGTTGTCCCGCAGCGTCAGGGACACTTCCTGCGGCACGCGGGTTCCGGTGCGGTGGAGACCATCGATTTCGCCGCGCCACGTGCCCGTTGCCGCGAAGTCTTCCCAATGATCGGCGATGAATGTCGCCGCCCGGTCGGCGGGCAGCAGATCGCGCCAGCTGAGCCCCGAGACATCCTCATGCTTGCCGATGCCGAACATACGCCGATGCGCCGCGTTCATGTATGTGTAATGGCCGCTCGCGTCGGTGATGGCGATCCCGTCGCCCGAGGCATCCAGCGCCGCGGCGCGGTCGCGCAGCGCCTTCTGATGCGAGCGTTTCATCTCGGTGATGTCGGTCTGAACCGCGATGAAACCCTCGATCTGCCCTTCCGCCCCGAAAAGTGGCTGTATGTCCTTGCTGACCCAGTATTCCTCGCCATCGCGGGTCTGATTGAGCACCTCGGCGCGCACCTGTTCGCCATTGTGCAAGGCGGCGCCGATGCGGCGCAACTCGGCCTGATCGGTTTTCGCCGATGCAAGAAAGCTGTCCGGACGCTTTCCCGTAATCTCGTCGAGTCGCCACCCGGTTCGGCGTTCGAATGCGGGATTGACCCATTCGACCCTGTGTTCGGCATCGGTGACGATCACAAGGTTCGATGTCAGCTCCGCGATCTTGCCCAGCCGCCGCAACCGCTGGCGCTGGACCAGCTGCGGGGTGATGTCCCGGATGACGAAGACATAGCCGCAGGGGACGCCTTCCTTGTGTCTGGCGGCGGCCGACAGGGAATACCAGCCCGTCACGCCCTCCACGGAAAGTTCATATTCCTGCGCGGTAACCCGCCCCTCGCGGTCGACGATGCGCATGACGCGGCGGGCCAGCGCCGCCAGTTCGGGCGGCAGCACATCTTCGGGCATGCGTCCCGTCAGGTCATCCGAGGGCACTGCCAGGAGGGGCGCCGCACCCGCCACATGACTGGAGAAACGCCCTTCCCCGTCAAGCTCGAGAACAAGATCGGGGATGGCCGTCAGCGTGGAATGCAGGCGGTTGCGTTCGGCTTCGAGATGCGCCCGCGCCGTTTCGGCAGCGGTTTCCGCGGCGCATCGGTCAAGGACGATGTTGACCGAGTTCGCGACAGCCTGCAGCAGCTGTATTTCATGGGGCGCGAACCGTCGGAAGCTCCGCACGGCGTCAAAACCCACAAACCCCACGATTTCCGCGTCGCGCAGCATCGGCACCGCAAGCAGGGACCGGATTCCCTGCATCAGCAGCACATCGCGCACCGACGACGTGCGCGGCAGCGCGGCAACGTCGGGGATGTGAACCGCGCGCCCGGCGGCCATGTCGGGGCGCCATTCGTCCATCAGACTGGCGGGCATGTCCTGAAGATGCTCGATCATCGGCTCGATGCCGCCCGCGGTCCATTCGTGGGTGTTGTCGATCCGGTCCGAACCGCGCAGCCGGAACACATACGTCCGGTCCGAACTGGCCAGCGCACCGGTCTGGGCAAGCGCGCGATTGATTGCAGCGTCGGACTCGGCGGGATGCGCACTGAGGAGTTCGTTCGTGATCCTGACGATCGCGCCTTGCCACCTGGCCAATTGCGCGCTTTCGAGAGGCCGTGCACGGATCGACGCGTCCGGGGCACCTTCGGGTGCGCGCGGCGCTGCCGGACCGCCGCCCAGCGCCCGCGCAAGGCCGATATCGGTCAGGTCGTCGCAAGCGTGCTGAAGCGCTTTGTGCACCATGTGCGCCGTTGCTTGCAGCAGCTCGTGATCGTGCTCCGAGAACGCGGCATCGCGCTGCGCCAGAAGGAGCAGCGCCAGGGACGAGCCGCCGGGCAACGCGAGCGGGGCCGAGATCAGCGACCGGAAGGACCGCAAGCCCTCGGGCAGCGCGTCACGCCAGGATGCATCCGGCAAATGCGCCACCCGCCGTGCCCGCGACAGGAAATCGCCGGCATCAGGCCAGGCTGCGTTCCCCGGATGCTGCGGTGCGGCGGCAAGCGTGGTCACAGCGCCATCGGCGCAGCGCACAAGCATCCAGAGATCGGCCTGCGCCGCGACCTTGCACAACGAGATCGCCCCCGTCACGCAGCGTTCAAGATGCCCGCCGCCCTGGAGCGGATCAGCTGCCTCGTCCGGCTCGCACGGCCGGAATCCACTCAGCCGGGTATCAGCTTCGCTGGACCCGGCAGGCGACAGAGGTTGATCGAGGTCATTCATCTTCGCACCCCGACGCGCGCGCTCAGAGCAGACCCCGCCGCATCGCCAGAATGACCGCCTGCGTCCGGTTGCGCACATCGAGCTTGCGGCAGATCGATTTCACGTCCATCTTGACGATCACCTCTTCAAGCCCGAGCTGCCGGCCGATTTCCTTGTTCTGCAGCCCCTCGCAGAGCAGGCCGAGCACGCGCAACTCGCGCGGCTTGAGCCCGAAATCCTCGCCATTGCCCGGAGTCTTCTGCCGGATGAAATCGGCGGGCAGGAACACCTCGTCATCGGCGATCAGGCGGACCGCATGGCCCAGCAGCCGCACGGACAATGTCTTGGGGACGAAGCCGTTGGCGCCCTGATCGAGCGCCAGCTCGACAGTGGTC
>PUOA01000090.1 GCA_003551925.1 Paracoccaceae bacterium | reverse complement strand
CTTCATCCTGACCGAAATATCCTCGGGGGGGCATGCGCGGCACGCGCATGCGGGGGGCAGACAGCCCCCCTCCCCGCCTTGACACATGCGGCCCGGGCGGTCGCCGGCGCTGCGCGATCGCGCAGCGTGCGGCGCGCTACACGGAACCGCCGGGCAGGCCCGACAAATTTCTTTCCGCAATCGAATCCGCATGCTAAACGGCATACCCATCGGCGTGTCGGGGCGGCATGAACCGCGTCTGCGCCACCGATCCCGAGCGGGTGCAAATCCGCCGGGTGTCACCAATCTTGGGGAGTGTACACGATGCGAAAACTTCTTCTTGCCAGCACCGCGGTCGCGTTCGGCGCCGGCGCGGCCGCCGCCGACGACATTACCTTCGGGGTGCTGCTCGGCTTTACCGGACCGATTGAATCGGTCACGCCGCACATGGCCGATTCCGCCGAAATGGCCTGGCAGGAGATCAACGACGCCGGCGGCCTTCTGGACGGTCAGATGATCGGCTGGACCCGCGCCGACAGCACCTGCCTCGATGCCTCGGCCGCGCAGGCCGCCGCCGAGCGGCTGATCTCGTCGGACGGCGCGGTGGCGATCATGGGCGCGGACTGCTCGGGCGTGACCATGGCGGTGCTGCAGAACGTGGCGATGTCGGCCGGCGTGCCGATGATCTCGCCCTCGGCGACCTCGCCTGCCTTCACCACCACCGACTCGAACGGGCTGTTCTTCCGCACCTCGCCGTCGGATGCGCGTCAGGGCGCGGTGCTCGCCGGCATCGCGATGGATCGCGGCTTCGACACGGTCGCGGTCACCTACACCAACAACGACTACGGCGCGGGCTTTGCCAATTCCTTCATCGAGAACTTCGAGGCCGCGGGCGGCACCGTCACCATCTCGGTCCCGCATGAAGACGCGCGCGGCGACTACTCGGCCGAAGTCGGCACGCTGGCCTCGGCGGGCGGCGACGCGCTGGTGATCCTGGGCTACACCGACGGTGGCGGCGCGATGCTGCGCACCGCATGGGAGCTGGGCGCGTTCGACCAGTTCTTCATCGGCGACGGCATGTTCGGCCAGGAGCTGATCGAGGCCACCGGCGAAGCGATCGAAGGCACCGTGGGCACCCTGCCCGGGGTCGAAGGCCCCGGCGCCGACGCCTTCGCCGCGCTGGGCGAGGCCAACAACGTGGTGACCGACAGCTCGTTCACCGGCGAAAGCTACGACGCCGCGGCGCTGCTGGCACTGGCCATCGAAGCGGCGGGCGAAGCCACCCCCGAGGGCATCGCCGCCAACATCCTGAACGTGGCCAACGCCCCGGGCGAGGAAATCCTGCCGGGCGAGCTGGCCCGCGGGCTGGAAATCCTGCGCGAGGGTGGCGAGATCAACTACATCGGCGCCACCGATGTGGACCTGGTCGGCCCCGGTGAAGCCGCGGGCAACTTCCGCGAATACGTGGTCGAGGACGGCCAGTTCGTGACCGTCCGCTTCCACTGAGCGACTCCACAGGCGACACAGGGGCCCGGGGGCCTGAAATCCCCCGGGCCTTTTCGAAGGCGCAAGGAACCCGGCCAACGGGTCCGCGACCGACCAGTCACAACCGAAACGGGGGGTGAGCGCGCATGGACATGATCCGGGTCGAGGCGCTGCACAAGCATTTCGGCGGCTTCCACGCCGTGGATGGCGCAAGCCTCAGCATCGCCAGGGGCTCAATCACCGGCCTGATCGGCCCCAACGGCGCCGGCAAGACGACGCTGTTCAACGTGATCGCCGGGGTGCTTCCGCCGACCTCGGGCAAGGTGTTCATGGGCACCGACGACATCACCGGCCTGCCGCCGCACGCGCTCTTCGACAAGGGGCTGCTGCGCACCTTTCAGATCGCGCATGAATTCCACACCATGACCGTGCGCGAGAACCTGATGATGGTCCCCCCCCGCCAGTCCGGCGAAAACCTGTGGTCGGCGTGGTTCGAGCGCGGCAAGGTCCGGCTGGAAGAAGAGGAAATCCGCCGCCGCGCCGACGAGGTGCTGAAATTCCTGACCATCGACCACATCGCCGAGCAGAAGGCCGGGCAGATCTCGGGCGGGCAGAAGAAACTGCTCGAACTCGGCCGCACCATGATGACCGACGCCAAGGTGGTGTTTCTGGACGAGGTCGGCGCGGGCGTGAACCGCACGCTGCTGAACACCATCGCCGACGCCATCGTGCGGCTGAACCAGGAACGCGGCTACACCTTCGTTGTGATCGAGCACGACATGGATTTCATCGGCCGCATCTGCGACCCCGTCATCTGCATGGCCGAGGGCAAGGTGCTGGCCGAGGGCACGCTGGACGAGATCAAGGCCAACGAGGACGTGATCGAGGCGTATCTGGGCACCGGCCTGAAGAACAAGGTGGTCGAACAAGAGGAGGCGACGCTGTGAGCCGGCTCCGGACTGCCGCGGCCGCGGCGCTTGCCCTGGGCGCGATCCCCCTCTGGACGCCAGACGCCGCCGCCGCCGACTGCCACGCCCTGCCCGCGGGGTTCGCGCTCTGCCCCGCCGGCGCGCCCTGGGCCGAGGTCCGGCGCGTCGAGTTCGGCCACGGCGTCGCCTTCGAGGCCGGGGACTGGTGGCTCGAGGCCATCGACCTGCCCGACGGCTTCCAGGAGGCGGACTCGCTCGACGCCGCGCTCGACGCGTTGATCGCCGCCAGCAACGAGGAGGCGCAGGCCGAGGGGCTGCCGGCATCGGAGGTCGTCGCGCGCGAGCGCTTCGCCACCGACACGCTCGAAGTCGCCAGCGTCACCATGCTGGCCGATCTGGGCGCCGAGGACGGCGTGATTCCCATAGCCTCGCTGATCGCCGAAGCCGGCGGCCACCGCATCGCCCTGATGCTCGATTACATGGAGGACATCGCCGCCGACGCGCTGCACGACGCGCTGCGCGACATCGTCGGGATGGTCCGTCCCGCACCGGAGGGCTGAGCCATGTCCGACCCCTTCCTGATCGGCGAAGCGATGACCGGCGGCTATGGCGGCGCCGACATCCTGCATGATTGCACGATTTCGGTGGAACGCGGCGAGATCGCGGTGATCGTGGGCCCCAACGGCGCGGGCAAGTCCACCGCGATGAAGGCCGTCTTCGGGATGCTGCAGCTGCGCAAGGGCTCGGTGCGGCTGGATGGCACCGATATCGGCGATCTGAGCCCGCAGGCGCGGGTGCGCGCGGGGATGGGCTTCGTGCCCCAGACCGGCAACATCTTTCCCGGCATGACGGTCGAGGAAAACCTGGAGATGGGCGCCTTCATCCGCGAGGATGACCACTCCGACACCCGCGATCAGGTGTTCGAGCTGTTCCCGATCCTGCGCGACAAGCGCCACCAGGCGGCGGGGGAGCTGTCGGGCGGGCAGCGCCAGCAGGTCGCCGTGGGCCGCGCGCTGATGACCAGGCCGAAAGTGCTGATGCTCGACGAGCCGACCGCCGGGGTGTCGCCCATCGTGATGGACGAGCTTTTCGACCGCATCATCGAGGTCGCGCGCACCGGCATCCCCATCCTGATGGTGGAACAGAACGCGCGACAGGCGCTGGAAATCGCCGACAAGGGCTTTGTCATGGTGCAGGGCCGCAACCGCTACACCGACACCGGGCGCGCCCTGCTGGCCGACCCCGAGGTGCGCAAGAGCTTTCTGGGAGGCTGAGCGACATGGACCCGGTATCCGCGCTGGTCACGGTGACCAACTTTCTGCTGATCCCCGCCTTCGCCTATGGCAGCCAGCTCGCGCTGGGCGCGCTGGGGATCACGCTGATCTATTCGATCCTGCGGTTTTCGCATTTCGCCCATGGCGACGTGATGGCCTTCGGCACGATGGTGGTGATCTTCACCACCTGGGGGTTCCAGTCCATCGGCATCACCGGCGGCGGTATTCTTCCCACGGCGCTGCTGGCGATCCCGGTGGGGATCGTGGTGATGATCGGCTATCTGCTGGTTGCCGACCGGCTGGTCTATCGCTTCTTCCGCAAGGTGAAGGCGAAGCCGCTGACCTTCGTGATGGCCTCGCTCGGGGTGATGTTCATCACCAACGGGCTGACGCGGCTGTTCATCGGCACCTCCGAGCGGCGGTTCGAGGATGGCGAGCGCTTCGTGTTCTCGGTCCGGGATTTCCGCGAATGGACCGGGCTGGCCGAGGGGCTGGCGCTGCGCTCGGCGCAGTTCATCACCATCATCACCGCCGTGCTGGTGATGGTGGCGCTGTTCTGGTTCCTGACCCGGACCAAGTCCGGCAAGTCGATGCGCGCCTATTCCGACAACGAGGACCTGGCGCTGCTGTCGGGCATCAACCCAGAACGCGTGGTGACGATGGCCTGGGTGATCGTGGCCTCGCTGGTGGTGATCGCGGGCACGCTCTACGGGCTCGACAAGGGGTTCCGCCCGATCAACTATTTCCAGCTCCTGCTGCCGATGTTCGCGGCGGCGATCGTGGGCGGGCTGGGCTCGCCCATCGGCGCGGTGGTGGGCGGCTATGTGGTCGCGTTTTCCGAGATGGGGATCACCTTCGCCTGGCGGCGCTTCTTCAGCCACCTGCTGCCCGATGACATGGCGCCCGCCGGCATGGTCCAGCTGTTGCCGGTGGATTACAAGTTCGCCGTGACCTTCGCCATCCTGGTGCTGGTGCTGGTGTTCCGGCCCACGGGGATCTTCCGGGGGAAATCGATATGACCGTCAACTGGCGCAATGTGGGCCTGTTCGGCGCGATGGCGCTGGTGCTGGTGCTGGTGGCCGCGCTGCAAAGCTGGCAGCTGGCGCTGACCATCCTGAACATGAGCCTGATCTCGGCGATCATGGCGCTGGGCGTGAACATGCAATGGGGCTATGCGGGCCTGTTCAACGTCGGCATCATGGGCTTCACGGCCGTGGGCGGGCTGGCGGTGGTGCTGATCGGCGTGCCGCCGGTGACCGAGGCCTGGGCCGTGGGCGGCCTCGGCGCGATCCTGGGCGTGCTGCTGGGGATCGCGACGATCTTCGGCGCGATGATCGTCTATCAGCGCATGGCGCCGGGACGGCTGCGGGGCGCGGCGATCGTTGCGGTGGTGGTCGTCGGGTGGATCGTGGCGCGGTATTTCTTCGCGCCCGCCACGCAGGCGATCCAGGCCGTCAACCCGGCCTCCGAGGGGTTCCTGGGCGGGCTGGGCCTGCCGGTGATCCTGGCCTGGCCGGTGGGGGCGCTGTTCGCCGCCGCCGCGGCGTGGATGGTGGGCAAGGTCAGCCTCGGGCTGCGCTCGGATTATCTGGCCATCGCCACGCTGGGCATCTCCGAGATCATCATCGCCGTGCTCAAGCACGAACGCTGGCTCGCGCGCGGGGTCAACAACGTCACCGGCATTCCCCGACCCGTCACCCGCCCGGTCGATCTGCAACCGCAGCCCTGGGTGCAGGAGCTTGCCGCCCGGCTGGGCTGGACCGTGTCCGAAACCGCGGCGATCCTGTCGGCGCTGGGCTACACGGCGCTGTTCGCCATCGTGCTCGGCGCGCTGATCTGGCTTGCGGAAAAGGCGCTGAACTCGCCCTGGGGGCGGATGATGCGCGCCATCCGCGACAACGAGACCGCGGCCCGCGCGATGGGCAAGAACGTCACGAAGCGGCATCTCAACATCTTCATCCTCGGCTCGGCGGTGTGCGGGCTGGCGGGCGCGATGATGGTGTCGCTCGACGGTCAGCTGACGCCCGTCAGCTATGAGCCGCTGCGCTTCACCTTCCTGATCTGGGTGATGGTGATCGTCGGCGGTTCGGGCAACAACTGGGGCTCGGTGCTGGGCGCCATGGCGATCTGGTTCCTCTGGGTGCAGGCCGAACCGGCCGGGCGCGCCTTCATGGATTTCGTCACCTCCTGGATGCATGAGGATAGCGGCCTGCGCGCCCATCTGCTGGTCCAGTCGGCGCATACCAGGCTGATCATCATGGGCACGGCGCTGCTGCTCATGCTGCGCTTCGCCCCGCGCGGGCTGATCCCCGAGCGCTGAGTGCGGGCGGTGGCGCTGGCGGTGCTGATCCCGGCCGCCGGCGCATCGCGCCGCATGATGGGGCGCGACAAGCTTCTGGAAGATGTGG